>NZ_JAWRXB010000019.1:0-187581 GCF_046535245.1 Paraburkholderia sp. SIMBA_030 | reverse complement strand
GTTTCGCTTTCGACCGTCATCACCTCCACCGTATATTCGTAGAGCTTGCCGAGTTTTTCGGTGCCCACCAGCCGGGTGGGGGTGAGCACCGGGCCACCCGCCCAGGTGGGCAGTGCCGCACCGGAAATGCCCAGCGTGCGCGATTGAAGCGGATTGAACATGAGGGCTCCCTCAAGAATTACCGGCGCGGATAGCCGCCCCGTCTATATCGTTGCAGGCCGTATCGAGGCCGTACGCAGGACAGCGTCCTTCACTCTTTCGAAAGGCCCGCCACATGCCTGCCGACGATCCCGTTTCTGTTGTGCGATGCTAGGGTGCGCGCTCATTGGATCTCTTCGCTGTCCCACTGCATCAGCAACTCGGCTGGAATCGCCCGGACCACATCCGAATAACGCTTGCCGACGAACTGTTCAGCGCGCCTGAGCAGCACCGGAATCGGGCTGCTCGGCTCGTGCAACTCGAACCACTGACGTGCCTCCCGGATCAGTTCGAGCGCGGCATGACGATCTGCCGGCGTCGTGCCCGTGCGACGTCCTGGCGAAACCGTGGCTGGGTGCATCGTGTCTTCCTCACGTGCCGGTAACGATTCGTTTCGCTCTGTCTCGTCGTTTACGTCTGACTGCGCATCGTCCGCCTCGATTTCCGAAGCTACTTCGACCGTTCGCGCATCCCGACCTGCAACGTGACGCATCAGCCGGGTGAGTACCGACAGGTCCGGCGCGTACACGCCGAGGTGTTCGCGGCTCCAGGCCTCAATACCGGCAAGACCGGCCAGCGCGTCATCAAAACCTGCCAGGATGGCCGGATGCTGGTTACGCAGATCCTGGATCTGTCGCGTCACCGATTCGGGCGCGAGTGCGTCGCTCGGGCGCGGGTGCGCAAATGCCCGTTCAATGTCACGCATCTGCAGGCGGGTCGCGGTCGATTTCGTGAGCGCAATTTCGCGTATATCCGATAGCAGGCCATCCGTGTCAGTCAGTGCCTGCAACGCGTTCATGCGGATTTCCAGCGCCGCGTCGCGATCCGCATCGGCATCCGCATCGGCATCATCCAGCTGCGGGTGAAGCGCCTGCGGAAAGGCGGCAAGCCACGCGGCCAGCAAGCCGATGCCTTCGGCGAGCCCAGCGGCGCCCGCGAGGCGCGTGCGGCATCGCGTGAAGAGCACGGCGAGCCGCATGTCCTTGCTGCGCATCATGAGCCGCCGGCAGTCGCGGTCGATATCGCTCCAGTTGACGGGGTCGGGCGAACCGACGAAATCGCCGTACTGCGCTTCCGCCCTCGGGGCGGCTTTGGCCGAGAGCACGATGAATTCGGGATCGTATTCAAGATCGGCGCCACAGGGTGCGTCGGCATCCACTGGCGCCATCCAGTCGTGAGGCGTCGGACTTTTGGAAGCCTTTCCCGAACTGTTCGCGGTAGCGCCGGCCGGCTTGTGCGGCGTGTGTTTTCTGTTGCTGCTCATGTTCCGTCCTTCTGTGCGGTCTAGGAGGATCGCGCGGCCTTGCGCGCCAGTTGCTGCGCGTAGCGTTCAGGTTCGAACCGCATGCCGACGACGGGCTTGTCAGTGGGCGAAGGGCCAAGCCACCCGGACCAGCCAAGCCGCTGCTCCCCGCCCATGACGGCCGGTGCTGCGCTGCGCGCCTTGATGCGCAACTCCAGTTCCCAGACAAATTCGTAGCCGACAAACGCTCTTACCCATTCGATCAGCTTGGGCAGATCGGCACCCTGCGGCGTGAAGCGCAGGTACTGCTCAAGGTCGAGCGGACCCATGACGATGCGGAACTTGCCCTGCCTGTCGGGCACGCGCGTGCCGGGCAGTGCGTTCCCCATCGTGGCCGCAGGGCCGGGCCGGCCGAGGCAGCTGCAGTCAGCCGGATCGAGTTCGATCCAGTGAAACACGTGTTCCTCGATGGCCACGGGCACGCTGAAGTACCGCTCGAGCGTCATGCGCAGTCCATCCGGGTTGCGGGCCTCACGCACGAGGTGTGCCGATGCCGCGAGGCGCGCATGCGCGGGCAGGGGACGATGACTGACCTCGCGGGTGTCCTGGCCGGTGAGGCTTGCCACGTAGAACGAGAAGTGCTCATCACCCGGCCGGTCAAGGCCAACCGTGGCCTGAGCCGAGGCCCACGCGCGGTACAGCAGCGTCAGGTACCGGTGATGGAAGATGTCGAGGAAATTGACGAGCGTCGCGTCGCGCCGGCTTTCCTGGCGGTCCCGTGCAATCTCGGTCACGTGGATAGGTAGCGGTCCGTTCGGTCCGAGCGTTCCAAGCCCAAAGAGGCGCACCTTCAACCTCCCGTTCGCCTCGCCAACGGCTGCGATTTCGCGCGGCGCAAACGCGAGACTGGGCTGCTGCCCCAGGCGAAACGGCTCGGCCTGCGGGCGCCGCGCGGTGCCAGGCGGATCGATGCGGGCATCGGCACCGATACGGCGCAGCAGTGTCAGAAACCCGTAGCGCCACGGCTCGGCCTGCAGGCGCCCGATGAACTCCGGCGAGAGCGCCGTCTCGCGCACGACGGTCGTGAGCGAAGCACGGTCCATCAGGCGATCCCTCGCGTGCCCATGCGCACCGGCCAGCGCGCGACGCGCCCGCGCTGCATCGAATGCAGCTCGGTCTGCGTGAAGCTGTTGATCGACACGTGTCGCGCCAGGTAGTGTTCAAGAATCAGGCCAAACAGGTAGGGGCTGGTCCCCGAGAAGCCGGACTCATCGACGGTCAGCGCACATTCGATGCCGCGGCCGAACACGAGCGGACCGTTCCCCGGCAGTTTGCGCGTCACGGGCTGGGTCTTCACACCCACCAGGCTCTCGATCTGGCGACGGTGTTCCATATCGTCGCCAGTGAGGAACAGTCGCAGCAGGTCGCGCAGACCCTGGCCGCCGGCGCGGTGATCGAGATCCTCGAGCGGCAGATAGTTGAAGTTGAGTTGCCGGATCAGCCGCCAGGCCGTCTCACGTTCCGCATAAGGTGCTTTCGGTGCCGTGGGTGCCCGGATCAGACCGATGCTCTCAAGCGGCGAGGATTCCGCTATTGTCAGGTCCCGTACCCCGTCGCGCGGCACAAGGCTCGGCAGGTCGCGGTTGGTGACCCACGCATCGACGGACAGGTAGCGGATACCCTCGCCGTAGGGCGCTTCATGCTGGTCGACGAGCGAGACAAACATTTCGGTGCCAATGTACGGCGTGCGCGTGCCGTAGCGGCGAGACGAGTCTGACATCAGCCGGCGCTCACGCCGTGTCGAAAAATACCGGCCGTGGTTGCCCTCGTCGTTATTCAGTGTCTGGTAGAGCGGCCGGAACTCCAGTTCAGCGGAGGTATCCGAGACCTGGCCGTACAGGGTGTCGACGGAGAACATTTCATAGTCGAGCGGCGTGAGGCGCGCCGGAACCAGGCGAAACTCGGTGTCGCTTGCCGACAGTTCGATGCGATCCGTGTGCTTCGGGAACAGGTTGATGAGTGGCGTGCAGAAGAGTGCGAAACGCGACGCATCGACCAGGTTCGCGAGCTGCTCTGTCGACTGGTCGAGCAGCACGACGAATTCAACCTCGCGCCCGTTCACGTGGCGCAGCCCCTTCTCTAGCCCGGTCAGCGCGAAGAAATAGAACCGGCTCGGACATGCGAAGTATTCGTGCAGCAGGTTGTGCCCGTGGAACTTCGACCAGGTCAGCGGCAGCAGGCCTTCATCGGCGCCGAGCCCCTCGTGGGCGACGGCGTTCGATGTGACCGCCGCAAGCGGCCGGCCAGGCGTGCCGAATTCGCCTGGTACACCCGTGATCGACGCGACGCCCGCGGCGTGCAGCAGCTCAAAGAGCTGCGAGGCGACCTGCTCGTCACCCGCCAGATACACGGGCAACCGGTCCAGTTGTTGCAGATCGGCTATCCGTGCTTCGTTGGTGGTCCGCAGTCGCAGGCGCAGCGCACCACGCACCTTCGTATTGGGTGGCACATAGCGCTCGAGTGCCGGAATGTCAGGCGGAATGCCGGTCAGGCGCGCCTCGGTGATCTCCAGCGGATAAAGCGTCACGTCCTGGCTGCTGCGGAACTCGCAGGCCGTGCGTTCACCGTCGGGTACCTTTGACGTGAACGTCGTGCCGCGCGCGATACGAAATCCATGGGCAAGGTTGCCTTCGCTGCGGCTTGGATAGAGACGCGCTACCGCCATCGAAGGCGTGGGCGCAACATAGTTCGGATAGAGGACTTCCAGCAGCCGGCCAGTAAAGCGAGGAAACTCCGCATCGAGCTTGATCTGCATGCGCGCGGCCATGAAGCAGAACGACTCGATCAGGCGCTCGACATAGGGGTCGGCGACTTCACCCGCCTGCATCCCAAGACGCCGCGCGATCTTCGGGTGCGCCTGCGCGAATTCACCGGCGAGTTCGCGCATGTAGATGAGTTCCTGGTTGTAATAGTCGAGCAGTCGTGGGTCCATCGGCGGGTTTCTCTTTGCTTCTCTTGATTTTTCTTGACGTGAGGGGCCGCGTTCAGCCTGTGCGCATGCCGGTGACGTTGACCTGGCTTGTTTCCAGATCGAGCGAACTCTGCACCATGAATTCGAGCGGATAGGGGTCCATGTGGACCATGCCGCGAACCTCGAACGCCAGGACGTTATGCTGGACCTCGGCATCCGCCTCGGTCAGCGGCACAATTTTCAGCGCGTCGGGAATCAGCCGCGGCTCGAAATCGACGATTGCGCGCCTGATGATCTGCTCGATCTCAGCCCACTTGCGCGTCGCCATGAACGCGCCCGCAAGCGGGGGCACCCCGAAATTGACGGTTGACGAGGCGGCGTCTGGATACCGCTCCCGGTCAATCTGGTCCTCGATGCTGGTGGTATTCAGCAGGAACGCCAGATCGCGCTGCACGATGTCGCGCATCTGCGAACGCGTGACCGTATATTCGCTGGGCGCTTCGGTCTGCCGTTGCGGCGCATCGTCGCGCAGACGGTCGAGCAGCGTGGGCAGCAGGTGCGTGTTCGCGTGCCGGGGCGTCGCGCCTCCCTCCTGGCCAGCCCACGTCTCCCGTTGCCTGTAGTTATGGTCGTCCTTATGCCGGTTCATCGGGGCCGCCCTGTTACGCCGGTTCGCGCTTCCTCATGTTTCCCCATGCCGTTGCTGAACTTACAGCTGGCCAGATCGAACAGGCTCATGTCTCCCGCGCTGGTCATCCACGTCTTCTGGCCAAGCGCAATCACGCCGGTACGCCCGGTTTCGTGCCAGGTCGTCGTGCGCCCAAGCAGGAGCGCGTCGCGCTCGCCGCTGCTGGCCTGCGCGTTTTCCGTGCCTGAATAGCGGGCTGGCATGAAACCCCGCAGCGTGCTGCCATCGATGAGCGTCAGCGTGCATGGTGCCCATACAAGATCAAGAAGCGTCGACGGTCGTTCAACCTGCCACGCGGTGATATCGGAAAACGTCAGCCACCGGTAATGTCCCGCAGTAATGATTTCGCACACGGGGCCGAAGCGTGAATCGCTGTCGGAGACCCATTCCAGCCGGAACGGTGGCGATTGCGCGGCGACAAGCGGTGCATGGTCGAGCGCGGCTTCGCGTGCAGAATCGGCGGCGTCGGCCTCTCCGTTAGCGGCCAGGTGCAACGCGTTGATGAGCCCGTCCACCCAGGACGGGGCCTCGAAGACAAATCCCGGCCGCTCGCGGCCGGCAACGACTTTCGCGCGCCAGCGCTCGGCGCGGATCAGGTCGCGGTATGCCTGCGCAGCCCGTGTCTGCGCAGGGCTGATCTGTGCAAACACCTGAAGCTGCCGGAGCGCGCGCTCCCACTGCCCCATGACGCACAGCAGCTGGAACAGCGACCAGCGCAGTTCAGCTGCGGCCGGTTTCGAGCGGATACTGGCTTCGGCTAGCGCAAGGCGAAGTTCGAGCGGCATATCGGACACGGCGGACGCGGGAGCGCGCGCCGGATCGGGCAGGGCGCCTGCGTTTGTAGCCGGAGTAACCGGGGATGGCTGGCCAGTCATAGGGTGTCGTGGTGTGTCGTCGAGTCAGGCGCCGGCAGCGGGCTGTCGATACCCAGCGAATGGTGTTCGCGTCGCGTGAGCGCGGCCGGCAGTGCAGGTGGACGGCGCGACGCCGCAGCGAGGTATTCCGCGGGCGCGAAAAGACGCAGGATTTCCGGTATGGGTTCGACCTCCGCCTCGGGCACTTCGCCTTTCCTGAACGGGCCAAAGACATCTTCGAGGCGGCGTGTGCCCGACAGCAGCGCTTCAATGGACCAGCCCTCTGTCGATTGCGCTTCGGCCTGGTCGTCAGCCCCCTCATCGGTGGAACTGGACGCACCATTGCGCGAACCGCTTGCCAGCGCGGCAGGCTCAGCCCAGTCGGCCGCGAGCGACGCCTGAGGATTGTCGAGCGCGCGCCAATACTGGTCGTGGAGCGCCTGAATCACGTCCCGATTTACGTCTCCATGCACGCCCTGATCCTGCGCCACGTCGCTTGCGCCTGGCTCGCGTTGCTTCCCGCGCGCATGCTGCGCCAGCGCCTGGCCGGCGGCCGCCGTGTCGATCAGCCCGAACACCGCGTTCTCGCCGCGCATGTCTTCCCCGGCGGCGTAGCCCGTCGAAACGTGCAATCCATCATCAGCCTGCGCAGCCAGGTCACGGTCGTGACCGTCGGCCCCATCCGGCTGCCACAGCCCCGTTGGTTCGGAGTACGTCACGACTGGCTGATGGCGCCTGAACAGCCGGAATGTGCGCATGACGGTTTTAAGTTATGCAGGAAGCGCATTTTAAACACAACTGGGGACTGTTCGTCCATTGCCGTATTGGTCGCTTGTCGCATTATTTTTTGGAAACAATTTCGAGACAAAAATCATTAATTGTTAAGCAATTGTCAATTTTAACGAATATTCACAATTAGCCTTGTCCCCGATTATGGTGATTCGTCACGATATTTAGGATTTGTCCCATTGACACAATGCGTTGCAGCGCGGTATCACGCGCGTTTAAAGGCCATGGAGGAAGCATGCGACGAATTTATGGCACTGTCCAGTGACAGGAAGTTGGTCCTGACATTCTCTGAGAATTTTTAGTCGACTTACTGGTTGACGAACATCTTCGTTTCGTGAGATTAATTCGGCCCCGTTCAGAGTAAGTCGTTTAAAACGTAGAAAGCGGGTGACGTGTGAGCGGGTCGGACGACGCTGGCCAGGCGAACAAATTAGAGGACTACAAACTAGTAGGGGCGGGCGATGGAAGCCTGTAGTGCAGTACCGCCATGAACAACAAAGACAGGGTATTTTTTAATGACGATTTCGCGCCAGGTGCTGTTCGGCAAGCTCGGGGCCACGCTCTACCGTAGCGTTGAGTCGGCCACCTCGTTTTGCAAGCTGCGTGGCAATCCGTATGTCGAGCTGGTTCACTGGCTGCATCAGTTGCTGCAGATGACCGACAGCGACCTGCACCGGATCATCCGGCACGCGGGCATCGAGCGCGACGCGCTCGATCGTGACATGGCGCGAGCGCTCGCTGCGTTGCCTGCGGGCGCGAGTTCCATCAGCGACTTTTCGCATCACGTCGAACTGGCCATTGAGCGCGCGTGGGTCCTCGCGACCCTGAGCTACCACGACCGGCGCGTGCGCGGTGCATGGCTTGTGGCTGCCCTCCTGAAGACACCGGAGCTGCGGCGCGTGCTGCTTTCGATCTCGCCCGCGTTCGGCAGGATCGCGGTCGATGACCTGGATAACGCGCTCCCCGCGTGGATCGACGGGTCGCCCGAGGCGGCCGATGCACCGTACGACAACAGTGAATTCGCCCCCGCCGTGCCCGGTGAAGCATCGTCTGCGCTCCCCTCGACCGTGAAAGGCACGCCGCTCGAGCAGTTCTGCACCGACCTGACGGCCTGCGCGCATGCAGGCGAAATCGACCCGGTCGTTGGCCGCGAACTGGAAATCCGCACGATGGTTGACGTGCTGCTGCGCCGTCGGCAGAACAATCCCTTGCTGACCGGCGAAGCGGGCGTGGGAAAAACCGCTGTCGTGGAGGGGCTGGCGCGCGCCATCGCCTCGGGCGACGTGCCGCCGAAGCTGATTGGCGTGCGGGTGCTCAGCCTTGATGTGGGTGCGCTGCTGGCCGGCGCGAGCATGAAGGGCGAGTTCGAGGCGCGCCTGAAAGGCGTGCTCGAAGCCGCGGCGAAGTCGCCCGTCCCGGTCATCCTGTTCGTCGACGAAATCCATACGCTAATCGGCGCGGGGGGCCAGGCCGGCACCGGGGATGCGGCGAACCTGCTGAAACCCGCGCTCGCGCGCGGCACCGTACGCACGATCGGTGCGACGACATGGTCAGAGTACAAGCGGCACATTGAGAAGGATCCCGCGCTCACCCGCCGGTTTCAGGTGCTGCAGGTGCCGGAGCCGGAAGAGCGCGCCGCGATTGACATGGTGCGGGGACTCGCGCACACGTTCTCGCAGCACCACGGCGTCGTTGTGCTGGACGAGGCGATCCGGGCGGCGGTCATGCTGTCACACCGTTATATTCCGTCACGCCAGTTGCCGGACAAGGCAATCAGCCTGCTCGATACCGCCTGCGCGCGCGTCGCGCTATCCCAGCACGCTCCGCCGCGCGAACTGCAGCACGTGCGCCAGCGCACTCAGGCAGCGGACGTCGAATTGCGGCTGCTGGATGAGCAGATGCGCATGGGACTGGGCTCCAGCGAAGCGCTTGATGCGGTCCATGCACGGCTTGAAACCCTGACCACCGAAGCGCTGGCCATCGAGACACGCTGGACAGCACAGATCGATGCCGTGCAGGAACTCCTGGCTTCCCGCGTGGCAGCCGGCACTCAGGAGGCGAGCGCCGCAACGATCGACAGGCTGCGCAGGCTTGAGCACGCCCTGACCGCACTGCAGGGCGATACGCCACTGGTATTCCCGGACGTCAATGAGGCGATTGTCGCTGACATCGTCTCCGACTGGACCGGTATTCCGGTCGGCCGCATGGTCACCGACGAAGTGGCCGCCGTGCGCACCCTCCCTGACACACTGGGCGCGCGCGTGATTGGCCAGTCCGATGCGCTGCGTCAGATCGGCGAGCGGGTGCAGACCGCGCGCGCGGGTCTGACGGACCCGAAGAAGCCTCTTGGCGTGTTATTTCTGGCCGGTCCCTCGGGCGTGGGCAAGACCGAAACCGCCCTTGCGCTCGCCGAGGCGCTCTACGGCGGCGAACAGAACCTGATTACGATCAACATGAGCGAGTATCAGGAAGCCCATACGGTGTCGGGCCTCAAGGGCGCGCCGCCGGGTTATGTCGGCTACGGCGAAGGGGGCGTGCTGACTGAAGCCGTGCGGCGGCGCCCATATTCGGTGGTGCTCCTCGACGAAATCGAGAAGGCCCACCGTGACGTGCACGAGATGTTCTTCCAGGTGTTCGACAAGGGCTACATGGAGGACGGCGATGGCCGCTATATCGATTTCCGCAACACGACGATCCTGCTTACCAGCAATGTTGGCTCGGAGCTGACCACGAGCCTCTGTGCTGACGCGTCGCTCGCGCCGGACGCAGAAGGCCTGCGCGAGGCGCTCACACCCGAGCTGTTAAAAGTTTTCCCGGCCGCATTTCTCGGGCGCGTGACCGTGGTCCCGTTCCGGCCGCTTGCCGACGCCTCACTCGCGCGCATCGTGCGGCTCCATCTGGATCGGGTCGTCACGCGCATGGCCGATGCGCATGCCATCGCCTTGACCTGTGACGATGCCGTCGTCGACTACATCGTCGGTCGCTGTCTGGTGCAGGAAACCGGCGCGCGGGTGCTGATCGGGTTCATCGAGCAGCACGTGCTGCCACGGCTCTCGGCGCTGTGGCTCGACGCGTTCTCGTCAAGACAGGCGCTCTCGCACATTGGCATCGGCGTGGCCGACGCATCTGCCTTACCTGCGACAGCGCTGGTGTTCCGGCATGCGACCGGCACCGCTGACGCGACTGCTTCTGTTCCCGTCGGGCAAACCCACTAACCCTGCCGATTCTTAACCATCGTTCACACCGTTCACGGAGACCACTCATGTCCGCTTCGAGCAGTTCGCAGAAATTTATCGCGCGCAATCGTGCGCCGCGTGTGCAGATCGAGTACGACGTCGAAGTCTACGGCTCGGAAAAGAAGGTCGAGCTGCCGTTCGTGATGGGCGTGCTCGCCGACCTGTCGGGCAAGTCGGTCGAGCCGCTGCCGGCGGTGGCGGACCGCAGCTTCCTCGATATTGATATCGATAATTTTGATGAACGCATGAAAGCCATCAAGCCGCGCGTTGCATTCGCTGTGCCGAACACGCTGACCGGCGACGGCCAGATGATGGTCGACATGACCTTCGAGAGCATCGAGGACTTCTCGCCGGCAGCGATCGCCCGCAAGGTCGAACCGTTGCGCAAACTGCTCGATGCCCGCACGCAGCTCGCGAACCTGCAGACCTACATGGACGGCAAGTCGGGGGCCGAGACCCTCGTGAATCAGCTGCTGCAGGACCCGGCGCTGCTCAAGTCGCTGGCCGCGGCGCCAAAGCCGCAGTTGCACGACGCCACGGATGACGCAGCTGGCAACGAAGCCGCCGCGAATTGAGCGCCGAATAAGTCCACACCCGAGGATAGCCGACCATGGCAAAACAGCAGACACAGACAGGCGCCCCGCAGGCGCAGACGCATTCCGACTTCACGCAGTTGCTGACGCAGGAATTCAGGCCGAAGAGCGAGCAGGCGCGCGAAGCCGTCGAATTCGCAGTGCAGACGCTCGCCGAGCAGGCCCTGCAACAGTCGGCCACGATCAGCGACGATGCGTACAAGAGCATCGCCGCCATCATCGCGCAGATCGACCACAAGCTTTCCGAGCAGATCAACCTGATCCTGCATCAGGAGGAGTACCAGAAGCTCGAATCGGCGTGGCGCGGGCTGCATCACCTCGTGTCGAACACTGAGACCGACGAGCACCTGAAGATCCGCTTCATGGACGTGTCGAAGGACGAGTTGCGTCGCACGATGCGCCGTTACAAGGGCCAGGCCTGGGACCAGAGCCCGCTCTTCAAGCAGATCTATGAGGAAGAATATGGCCAGCTGGGTGGCGAACCGTACGGGTGCCTCGTCGCCGACTATTACTTCGACCATACGCCGCCGGACGTGGACCTGCTCGCCTCGATTGCGAAGGTCTCTGCCGCCGCGCACACACCGTTCATCTCCGGCGCGGCGCCGTCGGTGCTGCAGATGGAATCGTGGCAGGAGCTGGCGAATCCGCGCGACCTCACGAAGATTTTCACGCAGAACCTCGAATACGCGTCCTGGAACTCGCTGCGTAATACCGACGACGCCCGCTATGTGGGTCTCGCGATGCCGCGTTTCCTGTCGCGCCTGCCGTACGGTGCGAAGACCAACCCGGTCGACGAGTTCGATTTCGAGGAAGACACGCAGGGTTCGGACCACCGCCGCTATGCGTGGGCCAACGCAGCTTACGCGATGGGTGAACGTCAACCGCTCGTTCAAGCTGTATGGCTGGTGTTCGCTGATCCGTGGCGTTGAGTCGGGCGGCACTGTCGAGAACCTGCCGTGCCACACGTTCCCGACCGATGACGGCGGTGTCGACATGAAGTGCCCGACTGAAATCGCGATTTCGGACCGGCGCGAGGCGGAACTCTCGAAGAACGGCTTCATTCCGCTGATTCACCGCAAGAACACCGACCACGCCACCTTCATCGGTGCGCAGTCGCTGCAGAAGCCCGCCGAATATCACGACGCGGATGCCACGGCTAACGCGAACCTGTCCGCGCGCTTGCCGTACCTGTTTGCCTGCTCGCGTTTCGCGCACTACCTGAAGTGCATCGTGCGCGACAAGATCGGCGCGTTCAAGGAGCGCGAGGACATGCAGCGGTGGCTGAACGAATGGATCATGCACTACGTCGATGCGGACCCGGTCAACTCGTCGCAGGACACCAAGGCGCGCCGGCCGCTCGCAGCCGCCGAAGTCGTGGTCGAGGAAGTGGAAGGTAATCCCGGCTACTACCAGGCGAAGTTCTTCCTGCGCCCACACTTCCAGCTCGAAGGCCTGACCGTGTCGCTGCGCCTCGTCGCGAAGCTGCCGTCCATCAAGGAAGCCGCCTGACGTGTGGGCTGGGATCCTCGTCCGGTCGGAAACGGTAACCCGTGAGTCCGACTATTTTCATCATCAACATCAGGGAGTAAATAGATGGCACAGGATATTTTTCTCAAGATTGACGGCATCAACGGCGAGTCGCTCGACGACAAGCACAAGGACGAAATCGAAGTCCTGAACTGGGATTGGGAGATCGAGCAGGAGTCGTCGATGCACGCCGGCAGCGGCGGCGGCGCCGGCAAGGCCACCGTCAAGGACCTCGCATTCGAACACGCGATCGACCGCGCAAGCCCGAACCTGATGAAGTACGCACTGACCGGCAAGCATATCGACCAGGCCGTGCTCGTCATGCGCAAGGCTGGCGGCAACCCGCTCGAGTACCTCAAGCTCACGATGAGCGACGTGATTGTCACGCGCGTGAAGCCGTCGGGCAGCAAGAACGACGCGGAGAAGAGCCGCGAGTTCGTCTCGCTGTCGTTCGCGAAGGTCAAGCAGGAATACGTCGTGCAGAACGCGCAGGGCGGCAGCGGCGGCGCTGTGACGGCGAGCTTCGACATCAAGGGCAACAAGGAAGCATAACGCCTGTTGTCGTCCGGCCCGTTGCAGGTGGCGGCATATTGAGCCGCCTGTAATGGGCACCTTCGTTGATACATCCGCGGACACCCCTGCGGTCCCCATGACATGCCCCGAATGCGCCTGATCCCCCGCGTCACTGCTGTTGCGCTTGCGCTGATGCTGGCTGCCTGCGCGAGCGGTGATCCGAAGCCCAAAGAACCGCTCCGGCTCGACCTGACGGTGAACGCAGCTTCGAACGTCAACCCCGACGAGCAGAAGCGAGCGGCACCCATCATCGTGCGCGTCTACGAACTGAAGACCGACGGCGCGTTTAACGCGGCCGACTTCTTTACGCTGCATGACAAGGACAAGACGGTACTGGCCGACGACCTCGTGAAGCGCGACCAGTTCCAGTTGCGCCCCGGCGAGCATGTAACGGTCACGAGAACCGCCGATCCGGCCACGACGACGCTCGGCATCCTGGCTGCGTACCGGGATCTGCCGAATTCCGTGTGGCGCGCCGTCTATGCACTGCCCGTTGCGCCCGACAAGGCGTGGTATCGCTTCTCGACGCCGAAGCTGAAACTGACAATCACACTTGACGCGAACGCGATCAAGGTCACCGAGACTCCCAAATGAAACAACACTCGGAACATTCCGTGCAATCCGTAGACAGGCGCGCATGAGCTGGTATAACAAGGTCACCTGGTGCGATGGCGTGCTGTTTCGCACACCGCAGTTCCAGCAGCAGGAACGCTACCTGGAACACTACGCACACAAGCGTGCGGCGCCGCTCTCACCGTTCTTTTTCGGCTTCAGCCAGTACGGCCTGGATATCGAGGCGCTTGCGCTCGGCAAGGTGATCGTGAAGTCGGTTGCCGGCGTCTTCGCCGATGGCACCCCCTTCGACGCGCCAGGCAGCACGCCTCCGCCGCCCCCGCTCACGGTCCGGCCGGAACACCTGGAGCAGGTGATCTATCTGGCGGTACCGGTGCGTGTGCCCAATGGCGAGGAGACAACCTTTGATGAGGCGTCGGACTCACTGGCCCGCTATTCTGTTTTCGATGTCGAACTGCGCGACACGAACTCGATTGGCATTGGAGCGCAGGACATCCAGCTATCCAGGCTGAGGTTGCGGCTTGTTCCAGAAAAGGAACTGACGGGAGGCTGGATTGGACTGGCGCTCACGAGGGTGAAGACGATCCGCGCCGACGGCAGCATCGAACTCGACGACACGCTGGTGCCCCCAGTGGCGGGTTATGGCGCGAGCGATCTGCTCGCGAGCTGGCTTGCGAAAATCCACGACCTCACACGCCTGCGCGCCAACGCGCTGGCACAGCGCCTCACGGGCGGCGACGGCGTCTCGGGTATGGCGGCCGAAGTCTCCGACTATCTGCTACTGCAGACGCTCAACCGCTACGAGCCGCTGCTACAGCATCTGAGACGGGTACCGACCACCTCACCCGCCGACGTATACGCGCTGCTGCTCAGCATGGCAGGGGAGCTGTCGACCTATGTGCGCACCGAGACGCGCCGACCACTTGACTCCCATCCGCCGTACCGGCACACGACGCCGCACCTCTGTCTGAAACCGGTAGTCGACGACACCCACCGCCTGCTCAACGCGGTGCTCGTGCGCAGCGCGCAGAGCATTACGCTCGCGGACCAGGGCTACGGCATGCGCAATGCGGTGGTCGACCCGGCCGAGATGCAGGGGTTTACGGCCGTGGTGCTCGCTGTGCACGCGGCAATGCCACCCGACGTACTGCAACAGCAGTTCGTGGCACAGGCGAAAGCGGGGCCCTCCGACAAGCTGCCGAACCTGGTACGCGGCCACCTTCCCGGTCTTGCACTCCAGGCGCTGCCGGTGCCGCCGCGACAGATTCCGTTCAACGCCGGTTATGTCTATTACGAGCTGACGCGCAGCGGACCACTGTGGGACGAAATCGCGCGCCACGGTGGGCTGGCACTACACGTGGCCGGTGACTTCCCGTCGCTGAAGGTCGAACTGTGGGGCGTGCGCGGATAACGCCAGGTACCGGCGTGGATCGGATGATTCCGTCGGCAAACCAGAAAGAGGGAATGTAGTGACTTCAGACGCAGCAAACCGTCCCGACGAGTGGGCGCAATGGCGGGATACTCAAGGCGGGAAGCCCTCGTCAGTACCGCCGTCCGCCCCGGATACATCGCCTGGGGCTTCGACCTGGGGCGAGACCACGTCACCTGCTCGCTGGGAACTCCCGCCGGGAGAGTCGACCGCGGCTCGCCTCTCCGCGATTGCGGCCGCCCGCAATCCGCTGCTCGAAGCCGCGCGCCCCTTGCTGCGTGCGCTGGCCGACATGCCCGACCAGTTGGATCAGGACGGCATTGACCAGCTTCGCCAGTTGCTCGAGCAGGAAATGCGCGTATTCCAGAAGCTGTGCGAACAGTCCAACATCCGCCGCGACCATATGATCGGCGCACGTTACTGCCTGTGTACAGCGCTGGATGAAGCGGCCATGCAGACTGCCTGGGGAAAGGGCGGCGAGCGCGGCGTGGAGTGGATCACGAATGGTCTTGCGACGACCTTTCATGAAGACCGCCAGGGCGGCGACAAGGTTTATCTGCTCATTGGCCGGCTGATGACCGAGCCTCAGGAACATCGGGACCTGCTCCAGGTGATCTACCGGATTCTGAGCCTGGGCTTCGAGGGCCGCTACCGGTATGAGGCCGACGGTCCGCGCAAGCACGACGCCGTGCGGCAGCGACTCTACAACGAGATCATGTCGCAGCGGGGTCCCGTGCCCGTCGCGCTGTCGCCCCACTGGCAATCCGACGTGAAGGGCAGGCGTGTCTCGTTCTATGACTTCCCGGTCTGGATCACGGTCGTTGTGCTCTCGTTGATCCTGCTCGGCCTGTTCGGCTATTTCAAGTACGAACTGCTAAACCATAGCGCCGCTGTCCAGAAGCAGATCGCCGACATCGGGCACATGACACCGCCCCCTGCTTCGCCGTCGCTGCACCTCAAGGAACTGCTGAAAAACGAAATCGCTGCTGGCACCGTCAGTGTCGACGAGGATTCACACCACAGCGCGGTGACGTTCCGCGGCGACGCGATGTTCCCGCCGGGGGGCGTGTCGGTGAAGGCGGCGATGGGGCCGCTTATCGCAAAGATTGCCGGCGAAATCGCGAAAGTGCCGGGGAAGGTGACCGTCCTTGGGTACACCGATAACGTACCAATCCGAAGTCACCAGTTTGCCTCGAACGAGGCGCTGTCAGAGGAGCGTGCTACGCAGGTCATGCAGATGCTGCAGGCCGCCGGTGTGCCGGCGAACCGTCTCGAAGCCGTCGGCAAGGGCGACGCCGATCCGGTTGGCGACAACAGGACCCTTCAAGGCCGTGCGCAGAACCGCCGTGTCGAAATCACGGTCGCGCGGTAACGGACGAACCAGACTCATCGGACATAAGCATGAAAAAGCTGTCTTTTCTGGTGTCGCGCCAGTTCCTCGCGTTTCTTGCGCTCATCATCGTTGCTCTCGTCATCTGGTTCGTCGGCCCGCTGGTTGCGTTTGGCGGCCTCAAGCCACTCGCGGCCACTGGCATGCGCGTCCTCGTGATTGCGCTGCTGCTTGCCGGGGTGCTGCTGTGGCTTGCCGGCTGGTCGACCAGCGTGGTTTTCATCGCGCTGATGTGCCTGTTGATCTGGTACGCGGCGCCGCTTCTCGCCTTTGGTCACGATGAACCTTTCGCGCCGGCGTCGGCCCGGCTGATAGCCATCGCCGTCGTGTTGACGGTGTTCGTCATCTACTGGGTTTTCCGGCTCTGGCAGCGGATGCGCAGCGACGAGCAGTTCCTCAAAAAGCTGCTCGAATTCGGTGGTAAAAAAGAGGAATCGCCCGCAGCTGGCCAGTTGAAGAAGGTCAACGCGGCGGTTGCCGGCGCACTGGCGCGCCTGAAGGCGATGCGCACCGGTGCGCGCGGGCTGGGCAAGCTGTTCCAGGGCAAGCGCTACCTGTATGAACTGCCGTGGTACATCACGCTTGGCTCGAACGCGTCTGGCAAGACCAGCGCGCTGCTGAACGCGGGGCTGTCGTTTCCCGTCGCCGAACAGATGCAGCGGGCGACGAGCACGCTGGCGGGCGATGCCGGTTCCGTCGACTGGTGGTTGACCAACGAGGCGGTACTGATCGACACGGCCGGACACTACACGCGCCACGGGACGTCGCAGCATGAACTGCCGTCTCCGCCGGTTAGCGCTTCATCCGGGAAACCGGACAGCAAGGCGGCCGGCGAGGCAGGCGGTGAAGTTACCGAAGGTGCTGACGGAAAGAACACAACGGCGGCTGCCGAAACGAAACGCGACACGGCAACCGCTGTCATCCCGCTACACGCAGACCCTGCCAAAGTCCGCAATGAAATGGATGCGGCAGAGTGGCTGGGCTTTCTGCGGCTGCTGCGCCAGCACCGTCCGCGCGCGCCGATCAACGGCGCGCTGCTCAGCGTCGATCTTGCTGAGCTGACGAGTGTTGACAAGAACGCGCGCCTTGCTGAAGCGGCGACGCTGCGGGCACGTCTTGCCGAACTGCGTACGGAGCTGGGCATCCGCTTTCCGGTCTACCTGCTGGTCACGAAGATGGACCGGCTGACGGGTTTCACCGAATACTTCGGTTCCCTGACTGCGGAAGGCCGCGCGCAGACCTGGGGCTTTACGCTTCCATACGGCAAGGAAACCATCGCGAATGAAGGTGTCCGTGCCCGCTGCAACCAGGAACTGGGCCAGTTGACCGCGCGTCTGGCCGAGGGTGTCGATACGCGCCTGCAGGACGAATATGACGCGGGCAAACGCCGTCGGCTGGCCGCGCTGTCGGAAGAGTTCGCCGCGCTGACCCGCCCGCTTGGCGAGCTGATCGAGCGCGTGTTCCTCGATTCGCGCTATGACGATACTCAACTGCACGCAACCCTGCGCGGCGTGTACTTCACGAGCGCAACACAGATACAGACCGAGGCCGGCAGCGAAATCGTGGCTGAGCGGCGCACGGTTTTGCAGCGCCTCGCGGCTGCACGTGCACGCGTGTCGACCCCGCGCGCATTCTGGCAGGAAGGCAACCAGGGCTTCTTCCTGCACGACCTGCTGACCAGGGTGGTGTTTCCGGAGGCCCACCTGGTGCGGCCGAATCTTCGGTGGGAGTACCGCTTCCGCCTGCTGCGCCTGATTGGCCATGCACTCGCGCTACTGCTCTTCGTGTGGTTCGCACTCGGCTGGCGCATCAGCTTCGGCAACAACAGCGCCTATCTCGGTGCAATCGGACACAAGGCGCAGGCGCTCGCGGCAAAGGTGGCCCAGCTGTACCGGGAGCCGAAGCCAGAGGCCGTGCCCGATACGCTGACCGATGCGCGTTATCTGCCGACGTATCAGGGCCTCGACCTGTCGGACCCCGATAGCGCATACCGTTACGGTCTGTACACCGCAGCCGACGTCGTGACCGAAAGCCACCACACGTACGACGCGCTGGAGGACAACCTGTTGCTGCCGCAGATTGTGCACCGGATGGAAGATGTCATTTCGCAGGCTATCGCGAACAAGGACTCAAAGGCCGCCTACGATGCGTTGCGCGTGTACCTGATGCTCTACGACAAGGCCAGATTCGATGCCACTGACGTCAAGGCCTGGGTGCTCGACGAC
Organism: Paraburkholderia sp. SIMBA_030; assembly: GCF_046535245.1. Taxonomy (NCBI): domain Bacteria; kingdom Pseudomonadati; phylum Pseudomonadota; class Betaproteobacteria; order Burkholderiales; family Burkholderiaceae; genus Paraburkholderia; species Paraburkholderia sp. SIMBA_030. The sequence goes on along the minus strand of NZ_JAWRXB010000019.1, from coordinate 169,292 downwards.
TGGGCGAAGACGGACAGCGCTGCCGTGTTCGGCGGACGGGCATCGATGATTGACCATGTTCAGCAGCTCTTTTCTGGCGAGCGTGTGGTCCAGTCGCCGCTGATTCGCAACGACGCGCTGATCCAGCAGGCGCGTGCGTTTCTCGATGGCAGCAACGCGACCGACCGGCTCTATCAGCGCGCCAAGGCCGCCATGCAGAAGGAAGCGCCAGACGAGTTCACGCTGATCCGCGCGGTGGGCCCGCAGGCCGGAACGGTTTTCACGCGGGCGAGCGGCGCGCCGCTTTCGCGCGGCGTGCCGGGCCTCTTCACCTTCGACGGATACCGGAACCTGTTCGACAAGCGGCTACCCGAGTTCGTGCAGGCTGCACGGGATGACGACGCATGGGTGATGGGCCGCTCATATCTGGCGGGTTTGTCCGATGCAGCTCAAAAAAAAACGGCTGAGATTGTGAGTACCGCGACCGGCGCCGACGATCCGCTGACCGAAGCCATCCGCCGCGAGTATCTGATGGAATACGCGCAGCAGTGGGATGCGTTTCTCGGGGACATCCGCACGGTGACGGGGACGAGTCTGCAGTTCAACCTGCAGGTGCTGCGCAGCTTTGCAGCGCCCGACTCTCCGCTTACGCGGCTTGCGCGTGCGTCGGTGCACGAAACGACGCTGACGCAGCCCGTGGCCACGTCGGACGGTTCCTTCCTGCAGAAGGCGAGCGACCAGCTCAGCCAGAAGGCGGACAAGGCGCTCGGTATCCGTGCATCGGAGCGCGTCGAGCGTGAACTTGTCGACAGCCACTTCGCCGCGCTGCGCGAGGTGGTGACCGGCAGCGCCGACGCTCAGGGTGCAGCTCAGCCTGCAGCGGCACAAGCAGGCAAGACCGGCCTCGACGGGGTGACGAACCTGCTGAATGACTATTACACGGCGCTCACCGTCGCCGACAACGCGCTGACTAACAACAGCATGCCGCCGGCGAGCGACACGGCGGCAAAAATCAAGATGACCGCCGACACGATGCCCGCGCCGTTCCGCGCGGTGCTGCTGGCACTCGGCGCTGACGGCTCGCGCGAGGTCAACCAGGGTATTGGCCAGCTACTGTCGCGGCAGATGCAGGCGGTCGTCGGCGACACCTGCCGGCTGACCATCGAAGGCAACTATCCGTTCGCGCCCGACAGCCAGCGCGACGTGAGCACCGACGACTTCACACGGGTGTTCGCCCAGGGCGGCGTGATCGATGACTTCTTCGCAAAGACGCTGGCGCCGTTTGTCGACACATCGGCGAAGCCCTGGCGCTACCGGACGTTGCCCGGTGCAACGGAGCCGGTGCAGGGCCCCGACCTCGAGCCGTTCCAGCACGCGAAGGCGATCCGCGACGTGTTCTTCGGCGATCCAGGCCAGAAACAGTTGACGTGGAAGGCGGATATCCGGATTCCCGAACTGGACCCGACCATTACCGGGTTGACGATCGACATCGATGGCCAGGCGACGCTTTATCAGCACGGCCCCGTCACGCCGTTCATGGTGAGCTGGCCTGGCCCGCGCGGCGGCGTTCACGCGGAGATCACGGCGAACCCTCGCATCCGGCCCGATACATCGACTCTTTCGACGGACGGCCCGTGGGCGCTGATGCGCCTGCTGCAGAAAGGGCACGTGGTCGAGACCGCAACGCCTGGACGTACGCGTGTCGCACTCGACTTCGACGGCCGCAAGGCCGTGCTCGATATCGCGAGTACCGGCAGCGTCGCCAATCCGCTGACGAGCGATGTCCTGAAAACCTTCAGATGCCCCAGCTCGATGCCCATGTTCAACCTGACCGACAGCGGACCGCCGCCGGGTTTGCCATCGGCCAACCCACCGATGTTGCCTGCGTCCGGCGTTGGCCGGTGACGCGACCATGGTCCCGAGCCGCTCAGCGCTAGGGCCGTAGAGCCACTACATGCCTGTTCAAAACCGCAGTCAGCATCCCAATCAATACCCCACGCGATATACGCGGCCCGTTTGCGCGCCTTCTACGCTGCGCACATAGGCCAATGCGGCGCGCTGAGCCGTCACGGGCTCGAAGCCACGGAAGTAGGGTGCGAAAGCGCCGAGCGATTCGGTCAGCACCGTCGGGCTCACCACATTGATGCGGATGCCGCGCGGCAGTTCGATCGCGGCGCCCCGCACAAAACCTTCCAACGCCAGATTCACGGTGGTTGCATTCGCGCCTTCACGAATCGGCTCGTCGCCGACGATGCCGCTCGTCAGCGTAAACGAGCCGCCGTCATTCACGTATTGCTGGGCGGTCAGCACCACGTTGATCTGGCCCATCAGCTTGTCGCGCAGTCCAACCCAGAACTGTTCGATGCTCATCTCCGGCAGCGGGCCGAAATGCAGCTTGCCGGTGGTCGTCACAACGCCGTCCACTTTGCCGATTTCGCGAAAGAGCCGCTCGATGCTCACCGGGTCGGTGCTGTCGACGCGATACTGGCCGCGCGTCGCGCCCACTTCGATGATTTCATGGCGCGCCTTCAATTCCGCTGTCACTGCCTGGCCGAGGGTGCCGGTTGAGCCGATCACAACGATCTTTTTCATCTGCTGCTCCGTTGAGGGTTAAACGTGCAGAGCATTGTGCCGGTATCGGATGAGCGGAAAAAGCCGCTATGGCGTGCAGGTCCTGCAACCAGCGGTTTCTAATCCAGACACAAAGTCAGACACAAAGCGCGACAAAGCGCGCATCGCCATTCAAACGACATGCGCTTAATAATTCCTTTATTAATAAGCGTCAGCGGCTGGATTCAAACGTATGAGTAAGCCATGCGCAAAGCGGGAACGATTTATTTCGTCCGGCGTAATTCAATCACGCGAGTGGGCCGAAGATGGTTAGGGACGTAATGGATGCGGCCGCGTTCGCTGTGACCGCCGGCCTGGCGCGGGTCGTCGAACCGATGATCGGCTGGATCTGCGCCTTGCGGTTCGAACATGCCTTTGTCGATCACCATATAGCCCGGTTCGAGCGCCAGCAGCAGATGATTGCCGCCGATGCGGCTGTCGAAGCCGGCCATGCCGTCGAGCGCCTCCGGCACGCTGTTGCACAGGGTCGCATTGCTGGTGACGATCTCGTCGACGGCAATCGGGCTGTGGCTCGCGATGCGTGCCGCCTCGCGGTTTTTGCCGTCGGTGTCGACGGTGCTGTCGTGCGTGCGATCGTTGTGCAGTTCCGCCGTGCTCAGGCGAGCGGCGCCCGGAAGCGTGGCCACGTCTGCTCGCTTGTTGATATCGGTGCTGTTCATCATGCTTTCTCCGATGAAGAGGACAGGGTCGAAGTACAGCAAAAGCCGTTCCTCAAGCGCGACGTCTGTGCGCGTGCGGGTTGTGCCGCGACTGCGTCCCGGCCAGGCGGAAGGGGTTTTCACCTGGCGATTGCGCCCGCGATTCTTTTCGTTTTTTTTAATGGACGCGTATTTTCTACAGAGTATGATCTTACTCCGGCGAGCGGAGCGCAGTTCAGTTAGATCGACGACATTTGCCTGACTGTTTCAGCATGGCGGGTATGGAACGGCGGCGCGCTAACTCAAAACATATTTTACGGGGCCGTCAGGGCGGGTGACACATGCATTTCGATGCTGCATTCACACATCGCGGCTACTTGCTGAATTGCGCGCCGGCGCGCACGGGCGATGGCAGTTGGCAAGCTTATGTGGTCATCTCTCGCTCGAGCGACGGCGAACTGGTCGCCAACCGTTTTTTCCCCACCGATCTGCGTTTTTCCGACGAAGCAGCCGCCATCGCGCACGCGCGCGACTGGGCGGTGCGCTGGATCGACGCGAGCAGCGTCACCATCTGAATCGCATCCAGCGGTGGCGGGCTGCCGCAGTGGCTGCGCGGCGACCGCGCGGCAACCTCGCGGCAACGACATGGCAGGCGCGCTGCGCCGCGCGAGCCGCGGAAAAACGCGGTAATCTCTCGGGACAATCACTCTGAACCGTGCCCACGGCACGGCGCCGTCCTTTTATGCCTAACGTGCCTTCCCACAACTGGGGTCTCGAACAGATCGTCGCGGACCTGCGCGCGTCGCGCGAAGAATTGCATCGCACGCGCCATCCGCTCGGCATTCGCGAGTTGCCGTCGCGCGACGCCGTGGCCGGCATTGTCGCCGGCCTGCGCGCGGCGCTGTTTCCCACGCACTACGGCGCCCCCGATCTGACCGACGAAACCGTCGATTACTATGTCGGCCATACGCTCGAAAGCACCTTGCGATTGCTCGCCGAACAGATTCGACGCGCACTGCGCTTTCTGCCCGAATTCGGCGAAACGCCGGAGGCGGAACTGAAGGCGCACGCCTTCAATGTCGCGCGCGAGTTCGGCACGCAGTTGCCGGGCATTCGCGCGTTGCTGGTCAGCGATATTCAGGCCGCTTTCACCGGCGATCCGGCCGCGCAGCACATCACCGAAATTCTGCTGTGCTATCCGGGCGTGTGGGCGATGACGCACCACCGTCTCGCGCACGCGCTGCATCGGCTCGGCGTGCCCTTGCTGGCGCGCTTCATCAACGAGATCGCGCATTCGGCGACCGGCATCGATATTCATCCGGGCGCGACCATCGGGCCGAGCTTCTTCATCGACCACGGCACGGGCGTCGTGATCGGCGAGACCGCGATCATCGGCGAGCGCGTGCGTCTGTATCAGGCGGTGACGCTCGGCGCGAAGAGCTTTGCCGCCGATCTCGACGGCACCCTGGTCAAGGGCAACGCACGCCATCCGATCGTCGAGGACGACGTGGTGATCTACGCCGGCGCGACGATTCTCGGCCGCGTGACGATCGGGCGCGGCTCGGTGATCGGCGGCAATGTGTGGCTCACGCATAGCGTGCCGCCTGGCAGTAGCGTCTCGCAAGGCAAGGTTCGCGAAGGCGACCGTGGCGATGAGGTGCGCCGTTGATGAGGTGCGCGTTCGCTTGCACGTCGGTGTGCCGTTTGCCGTTTCACGGTTGAGGGGCGAGTCCGTGTCGCGCGGCCGTGTTCATATGCCTCGTTGCGCGATTGCCGGCGTCGAAGCGACGGTGGCCGAAACCGCGCACTCGTTTCCACGTCATTCGCATGATCGCTTCGGGGTGGGCGTGATCGTCAGCGGCGGACATCGGTCGGCGAGCGGGCGCGGTGTGGTCGAAGCGCGCGCGAACGACGCGATCATGGTCAATCCCGGTGAAGTGCACGATGGCAGTCCGCTTGACGAGCGCGGCCGTGCATGGCGCATGCTGTACTTCGAGCCGTCGATGCTGGGCGGCGTGGCCTGTGAGTTGGGCGGCGGTGTCGCCGCGCGTGAAATCGAGCTTACGCAGCCCGTCGCGCGGGATCCGTTGCTGAAAGTGCTGTTCGAGCGGCTCTTCGCGGTGTCCGTCGAAGCGCAATTCGTACCCGACGATCTGGTGCGCGAAGAAGCGTTGCTTGGGTTGCTCGGGTATCTTGTGAGGCGTCACGCGACGCTGCAAGCGCGTTCGTCCTCGGTGGATGCGTTGGGGCCGATTGCGCGGGCTAAGGCTCGTATTGACGATGATCCTTCTTCAGCGCTTACGCTTGCTGATCTTGCAGCGGATTCGGGCTTGAGCCGCTTTCAATTGCTGCGCGGCTTCGCTCATGAGATCGGGCTGCCGCCTCACGCTTATCGAATGCAGCGGCGTATTGGGCTCGCGAGGCAACTCATCGCGCGGGGTGTACCGCTTGTGGATGCTGCTGCCGCTGCTGGGTTTTCCGATCAGAGCCATATGACGCGGGCGTTTGTGCGGTTGCTTGGGGTTACGCCGGCGGGGTATGCGGTGGCCATGCGGTGAGGTTTGGCTGGTTGCCTACGGCGTTGCCTTTCCTTGCTTTGTCAGTGGTTTATTAGCGTTGCCCCTGTGCGGGGCGGCACCTACTTTTCTTTGCCGGCCGCAAAGAAAAGTAGGCAAAAGAAAGCGGCTCAAACCGCTAATTCTTAAGCGGGTCCCCTGGCTTGGAGGAGGTAGTGGAGCATCTGGAATCGGTGCTCTCGCGCACTCCGCGCTGGTGACAACGCAGTCATACTTCCGGCGGCGCTGCGCGCGCCGAGAGGTGCTTCTTAAACCGCACGCGGGGTTTGCGCCTGCAGGTACTTTCTGAAACTGTTTGCCTGGTTCGCGCCGGCGAGTCCTTCCCGAGCCGTGCGCCAAGCCTGCATCCCTGCAATTTCGTTCAAGACCTTCCGCCTGCTCCGGCTCTAATCTGCCTGCTCACTCCAACGAATAAGGATGGCAGCATGAATTCGCGCTATGCGGGATACCTGTTCTGCGCGCTGGCGATGATCGGCGTCGGCAGCACGGTGGTCGTCAGCAAATCGATTGCGACGGGATTGCCGCCGTTCAGCGCGACCGCGCTACGTTTTGCGATTGCGTTCCCGATGTTCGTACTAGTAATGCGCGGGCGCGGCGTGCGCTGGCCGCGTCTCGATCGGCGCGACACGCTGCTGGTGGTCGCCCAGGCCGGCGCGGGTAGTGTCGGTTATACAGTGTTGCTGATCAGCGGCATGAAGCTTGCCTCGGCGGCCGATGCCGGTGTGATCGCAGGGACCTTGCCGGCTGTCTCCGCGCTGGTCGCGATGCTCGCGCTCGGCGAGCGGCCCGCACCCGCGTTGATCGGCGCGATCGTCCTCGCGACTTTGGGCGTGCTGGTGTGCACCGTGCGTATCGACGATCTTGCCGCGCCGCATGCGGCCAGTTCGCTGACGGGTAATGCGCTGGTGTTCGCGGCGATTGTCTGCGAGGCACTGTTCATCCTGCTCAATCGAAAGTTGCGCACGCCCGTTGCGGCGTTGCCGTTGTCAGCCTTGATGTGCGGTATCGGCTTCGCGGTCGCGATCGTGCCGGCATGTTTCGAAAAACCCTGGCACCTGCCGTTCGATGCGAACGCGCTGAGCGGCGTGGTGTACTACGCGCTTGTGCCGACCGTGGCGGGCTTCGTTCTTTGGTACGCGGGCGCCGCGAGAATCAGCGGCGCGGAAGCGGGGCTGATAACCGCACTCGTGCCGGTGAGTGCGGTCGCGCTGGCCGCTGTCGTGTTGCACGAGCCGGTCAGTGCGGCGCAACTCGCAGGCGTCGCGTGCGTGCTCGGTGCAGTGCTGCTCGCCACTTTCGGCCAGACGCGTACGGCGCGCAGCACAGCGTGAGGCGCTGCTCGAACTCGGGAATCGAGCAGCGGTTCGAAACTGCAGCATAAAGCAGGGCGGCGTCGCGCGCCGCCTTGGCCGGATCCATGCGGCGCGCGGCAACGCCAGAGGGGCCAAGCGGCATTCGATGCGGCCGCACCACCGGTCTCGCCGCTTACGTATTGGCGACCGACACCACACCCGGATTGCCCACGATCGCCAGAAACTCGCGACGCGTCGACGGATCGGTTCGGAACGTGCCCAGCATGCGCGAGGTGACCATCGTGACGCCGGCCTTATGCACGCCACGTGTCGACATGCATTGATGCGCGGCTTCGAGAATCACGCCGACACCTTCGGGTTGCAGCACGTCGTTCAACGTGTCGGCGATCTGCACCGTCATCTTTTCCTGAATCTGCAGACGCTTGGCGAACGCATCGACGAGACGCGCCAGCTTCGAGATGCCGACCACCCGATGTCCCGGCAGATAGGCGACATGCGCGCGGCCGATGATCGGCACCATGTGATGTTCGCAATAGCTTTCGAAGCGGATGTCTTTCAGCACGATCATTTCGTCGTAGCCGTCCACTTCGGAGAAGGTGCGGGCGAGGAGTTCGCGTGGATCGATCTGATAGCCCGCGAAGAACTCCTCATAGGAACGCACCACGCGCGCCGGCGTATCGACGAGACCCTCGCGCTGCGGATCGTCGCCAGCCCAACGCAGCAGCACGCGTACCGCTGCTTCGGCCTCCTCGCGGCTTGGGCGTTCCGGTGCGCCTGCGGGTTTGGTTTTCTTTGTCTTGCTGCTGGTCATCCGTCGCTCCTCCGGGATCGCGCGTCGACGCTAAATGGAGCGCGCGGGTTCAATGAGTGAGGCCATTGTTCCATGTTTTGTGACGGGTCGTGCCGATGTCCACGTTCGCTGTCGGGGCGGCGGCTATTTCGGCCACTCGTCCTTAGCGTCGTTGAAGAGTTCGGCGACGATGCCGCGCAGCCAGCTCGCGCGCGGATCGTTATGAAACTTGCGATGCCAGTGCTGCCGCAGATCGAAGCGCGGCAATGGCAACGGCGGCTCGACGAGCGTGATCGACGCATGCTCCGACACGTACGCGAAGCCGATCGCGTGCGGCACGGTCGCGAGCAGATCGGTGCGCGCGAGGATGAACGGCAGGCTCATGAAGTGAGGCGTTTCGAGCACGGCGCGGCGCTTGATGCGTTTCTTTTCGAGGTATAGCTCCAGCACTTCCTGGCTGCGTCCTTCGGCGCGGACCACCGCGTGGCCTGACGTCACGTACTGGGACAGCGTGAGCGGCGCTTTTGAGAGCGGGTGACCCGTGCGCATCAGGCAGATAAATCGATGGGTAAAGAGACGCTGCTGGAAGAAGTTGTTGCCGGACAGGTCGGGGAAATAGCCGACGGCCAGATCGACGTCACCCGATTCGAGTCCGCGTTCGACATGCGAGGGTGACAGCGACACCGAGCGCAGATTTGCGTTGGGCGCGCGCTCGGCGAAGCGTTGCAGCAGACGCGGCAAGAAGACGATTTCACCGACGTCGGATAGCGCGATGGAGAAGGTGTGGGTGCTGGTTGCGGGGTCGAAGTCTTGCACGTCGAGCATGCCTTTTTCGATACGCAGGAGCGCGTCACGGGCCGCGGGGAGGATCGCTAGCGCTCGCGGTGTGGGTTCCATGCCGCGGGATGTGCGCACGAACAGCGGGTCGTCGAAGTACTCGCGCAAGCGGCCTAGTGCGGTGCTGACGCGCGGCTGGCTTACGCCTAGCTGTTCCGCAGCGCGGCTGACATTGCGGGTGTCTTCCATGGCTACCAGGTAGGGGATCAGGTTCAGGTCTAAAGCTAGGTCTGGCATTTTCTTGCCTGCGGCGCTATGGAGAGGTATTCGCTATCTGGATAGAGGGTAGGGGGTAAATTGGTAAATTGGATAGTGGGGTAAGCCTACCCCAATGCGGTAGGCAAAAACCTATGATTAAGGATTCCCCTGCCTTGACAACGCGCCCGAAGGGCAACCATAATTCGCTGAAACGTTCGCTAATCGAATCACTGTTCTTTTAGCGAACAAAACCAAGACGATGAACCAGCGCTTCCGCCCGGCAGGCACAACCGGGCAAAACGGCCCGGAGACCGTCCCGCATAAAGCCCGCCCGCAAAGGCGAAGGCCAAAAGCGGTACGCAGCGCCCCAAAAGGAAATTCGACATGATCAACAAGATTTTCGAGTCACTTCAAGCGGCGGTCGCCGACGTCCACGACGGCGCCACCGTCATGATCGGCGGCTTCGGCACGGCAGGCATGCCGTCCGAACTGATCGACGCGCTCATCGAACAAGGCGCGCGTAACCTCACCATCGTCAACAACAACGCAGGCAACGGCGACATCGGCCTCGCGGCGCTGCTCAAAGCCAAACGCGTGAGCAAAATCATCTGTTCATTCCCGCGCCAAACCGATTCGTATGTGTTCGACGCGCTCTATCGCGCCGGCGAAATCGAACTCGAACTGGTGCCGCAAGGCAACCTCGCCGAACGCATCCGCGCGGCAGGCGCCGGCATCGGCGGATTCTTCACGCCGACCGGCTACGGCACCAAACTCGCCGAAGGCAAGGAAACCCGCCTGATCGACGGCAAGCACTACGTGCTCGAAGCGCCGCTGCACGCCGACTTCGCGCTGATCAAGGCATATAAGGGCGATCGCTGGGGCAACCTCGTCTATCGCAAGACAGCCCGCAATTTCGGACCGATCATGGCAAGCGCGGCCAAAACCGCGATCATTCAGGTGTCGGAAGTGGTGCCGCTCGGCGCACTCGATCCGGAAGTGATCGTCACGCCCGGCATTTTCGTGCAGCGCGTGATCGAAGTGCCGCAAGCAGCACATCGAAGCGCCGCCGCCACTGCCGCCTGACCCGGAGACCGACATGAAAAAATTGACCCGCGATGAAATGGCCAGGCGCGTTGCACTGGACATCCCCGAAGGCGCCTACGTGAACCTCGGCATCGGCGTACCGACGCTGGTCGCCAACCACCTCGGCGCCGACAAGGAAATCTTCCTGCACAGCGAAAACGGTCTGCTCGGCATGGGCCCCGCGCCCGCGCCCGGCGAGGAAGACGACGAACTGATCAACGCCGGCAAGCAGCACGTCACGCTGCTTACGGGCGGCGCCTACTTCCATCACGCGGATTCGTTCGCGATGATGCGCGGCGGGCATCTGGATTTCTGCGTGCTCGGCGCTTTCCAGGTGTCCGTGAAGGGCGACCTCGCGAACTGGCATACCGGCGCGCCCGACGCCATTCCGGCCGTCGGCGGTGCGATGGACCTCGCAATCGGCGCGAAGCAGGTCTACGTGATGATGGAGCACCTGACCAAGCAGGGCGAAAGCAAGATCGCCGCCGAATGCACGTATCCGGTCACGGGCGTCGCCTGCGTCAATCGCATTTACACCGATCTGGCGATGATCGACGTCACCGAGCAAGGCCTCGTCGTGCGCGAGATCTTCTCGGACATCGACTTCGATGCACTGCACAAACTGACCGGCGTGCCGCTGATCGACGGCACCCAATCGGCTCGCGCAGCGTAACCGTCACGCGCGGCTAACGGCGGCGCACAATACGCCACAACGCCGTGTGCGGTACGCTGTCTATTGTCTAAACGGACTGTGCGTCAGGCGCGTCTCACAGCATCCTGAGCGCCGCGACAAAACCGTCACCTTCGATTCCCTCGATCATCGATCCATCATGCTCGACTCCAGCGCCCGTCTGACCGGACTCCTTTGCGGCACGCAGCCGATGAACGACATCTGGGCGCCGCGTGCCACCCTGCAACGGATGCTCGATGTCGAAGCGGCGCTCGCCCGGGCAACGGCTGCGCATAACGTGATTCCGCAAGCCGCGGTAGCCGCGATCGAAGCGGCCTGCCAGGCCGATCAACTCGACGCCGACGCGCTCGCGCGCGACGCGGCGCTCGGCGGCAACCTCGCGATTCCGCTCGTCAAGCAACTCACCGCGCGCGTGAAAGCCGCCGATGCCGAAGCGTCGAAATACGTCCATTGGGGCGCGACGAGCCAGGACATCATCGATACGGCGACGGTGCTGCAACTGCGCGACACTTTCAATCTGTTGGACCGTGGCTTGCAATCCACCTGCGACGTGGTGGCGAAGCTTGCCGCCACGCATCGGGCGACGCCGATGATCGGCCGCACATGGTTGCAGCAGGCGCTGCCGATCACCCTCGGTCTGAAATTCGCGCAATGGCTCGATGCGCTGCTGCGTCATCGCGAACGGCTCGATGCGCTGCGCACGCGCGTGCTGGTGCTGCAATTCGGCGGCGCGGCGGGCACGCTAGCCAGCTTGCGTGACGCCGCACCGCAAGTCACGCAAACCCTCGCGCAAGAACTCGATCTCACCGTGCCCACTTTGCCGTGGCACACGCAACGCGATCGCATCGCCGAAACGGCCTCGCTGTTCGGCATGCTGATCGGCACGCTCGGCAAGATCGCACGCGATATCTCGTTGCAGATGCAAACCGAAATCGACGAACTGGCCGAGCCCGCTGCGGCAGGCAAGGGCGGGTCGTCGACGATGCCGCATAAGCGCAACCCGGTCGGCTGCGCGGCGGTGCTGACCGCCGCGACCCGCGCCCCCGGGCTGGTCGCCACGGTGTTCGCCGGTATGGTGCAGGAACACGAACGCGCGCTCGGAGGCTGGCAAGCCGAATGGGACGCGCTGCCCGATCTCGCCCGCCTGGCAGGCGGCGCGCTCGCCAACATCGAACAGATCGCCACCGGCCTGAACGTCAACGTGCCGCGCCTTGCTGCGAATCTCGACGTCACGCGCGGATTGATTCTCGGCGAAGCGGTGATGCTCGCGCTCGGCGACAGCATTGGCCGGCTCGACGCGCATCATCTGGTCGAGCGTGCGTCGAAGGCGGCGATCCGCGACGGTCAGACGCTCTTCGAGGTGCTCTCGGCGGACCCGGCCGTCACCGGACATCTTTCGCTCGAGCGCTTGCAGAAGCTGCTCGACCCCGCTCAATACGTCGGTCAGGCACACGCTTATGTGGACGCCGCGCTGGCGCTTCATACCACGCGCGCCAAGCGCGCCACCTCCAGGGAGTAACCGGCATGCCCTACGCCGCAGTCAACGGCACCGAGCTTCATTATCGAATCGACGGTGACCGCCACGGCAACGCGCCGTGGATCGTATTGTCGAATTCGCTCGGCAGCGATCTGTCGATGTGGACGCCGCAAGTCGCGGCGCTGTCAAAACACTTCCGCGTGCTGCGCTACGACACGCGCGGTCATGGTCACTCGGAAGCGCCGAAAGGTCCATACACGATCGACCAGCTGAGCGGCGACGTGCTCGGCCTGATGGATACGCTGAAGATCGCGCGCGCGAATTTCTGCGGCATATCGATGGGCGGCCTGACCGGCATCGCGTTGGCCGCGCGTCACGCGAATCGTCTTGAACGTGTCGTGCTGAGCAACACCGCCGCGCGCATCGGTTCGCCCGAAGTCTGGGTGCCGCGCGCCGCGGCAGCCCGCACGGAAGGCATGCTCGCGCTGGCCGATGTGGTATTGCCGCGCTGGTTCACCGCTGACTTTATCGAGCGCGAGCCGGTCGTGATGGCGATGATCCGCGACGTGTTCGTGCACACGGACAAGGAAGGCTACGCGTCGAATTGCGACGCAATCGACGCTGCCGATCTGCGCCCTGAAGCGCCCGGCATCAAGGTGCCGGCGCTGGTGATCAGCGGCACGCACGATCTGGCCGCGACGCCGGAACAAGGCCGCGCACTGGCGGCGGCGATTCCGGGCGCGCGTTACGTGGAGCTGGACGCCGCGCATATTTCCAACATCGAGCAAGTGGATGCTTTCACGAAGACCGTGCTCGACTTCCTGACGGGGCCGCGATGAACGACGAAGACCGTTACGAAGCCGGACTCGGCGTGCGCCGCGCGGTACTGGGCGACGCGCACGTCGACCGGTCGCTGGCGAACCGCACGGAGCTGACTGAGGAATTCCAGAACCTGATCACCCGCTATGCATGGGGCGAAATCTGGACGCGTGAAGGCTTGCCGCGCCATACGCGCAGCCTTCTGACGATCGCGATGATGGTCGCGCTCAACCGCAACGAAGAGCTTGCCTTGCATTTGCGCGCCGCGAAGAACAACGGCGTCACGCGCGAGCAGATCAAGGAAGTGCTACTGCAAACCGCGATCTATTGCGGCGTGCCGGCAGCCAATTCGGCGTTTCACCTCGCCGACAAGCTGTTCCGCGAAGACGACGCCGCAGCGAAGCCGTAAGGCTGCCGTAGCAGGGCACGGCGTGCAGACGCACGCCGCGCGAATGATCAGAAATTAAATCTGCGCCGCATCGCCCGTTTCAGGCGATCTTGCTCTCACTCTTGCTCTGACCCGCAGTTGCCGCATCCGCCGGCAACTGCAAGCGCACCGCGCGCAACACCGTATCCTCGATGACCTCGCGCCAATGCGCGAGCGCCGCCTTGTCCATCAGCGGCTCGCCGAGAAACGCGCCCAACGTGTATTGATTGGCGTTATAAAAATAGCCGAGCGACGCAATCATGATGTACACATCGCGCGCTTTCACGTCGGCGCGAAACACGTTTTGCGCCTTGCCTGCATCCAGTAGTTTCTGCACGACCGAAATCGCATAGCCCGAAATCTCCTTCAGCTTCAGCGATTTCTTCGCGTGCTTGCCTTGATGCAGATTCTCGCTCGACAGCAGCGTGACGAACTCGGGGTGATCGAGGTAATACTGCCAGACGAATTCGACCATCTGCTGCAAGCCGTGCGCGGGATCGTCGAGATCGAGATCGAGCTTGCTTTCGGCTTCGTTGAACTGCGTGTAGATCGTTTCCAGTACTTCGACGAACAACTGTTCCTTGCTGCCGAAGTAATAATAGATCATACGGTCGTGCGAACGCGCGGCCTTCGAAATACTTTCGACGCGGCCGCTTGCGTAGCCTTGCTTCGCAAAGACCTTGATCGCCGCTTTCAGAATCTTGGCGCGCGTGTCCTGCGCCTGTTTCGCACGGATACCGGTAGCGCCCGGCTTGCGGGCGGCAGAGGGACTCATGGCGGTCTCGGTTCCCTTTGTTAGCGTCTGATTAAACGACATGCGCCGCGGGCGGAGTGGACAGTGGCGCGCCTCATCATACAGCCCGCATCGCATGCTGCGGAACGCGCTGCACGAACATGTGCTTCGGCGTAGATTGGCTTGTGATCCACGCGAGGATGCCGCGCCGCAGCATCCGGGGGTAGCCTGGGAACACGTTTAGAAACAGCTTGGGAAACACATTGCACAGTCTATTTTGATCGGTTAGATTTCAGGCAAGTTTGGTGTAGTGGATACTACACGAACGGTGAGTGACCGCAACATTCAAAAAAACGGGCGACGCGAAAGTCCCTTTAAACGAGGGTTATTCGTCAGCCGGGTAGGACCGATTGTAATGTCGTCGTATGGGAACCCCACCATGACAGAACATACGAAGGTCGATTTCGGTGCGGAGAGCGTCGACGGTGAAACCGCCTCGACACCGGGTCCCACTGTGCTGGAAAAAGCGGCGCCACGCAGCGAGCGGATGGCGTCGAACAAGATCGAATGCAATGCGTGTCCGGTGTTGTGCCAGATATCGGAAGGCCGCACCGGCGCATGCGATCGCTATGCGAATGCCGATGGCCGGCTGATTCGCGTCGATCCGGTGGTGTTTCTTTCGCGTGCGGCTTCATCGTCCGAAACGAGTGCAGGCAGTACGGATGCTACGGTCGAATTCGGTGCATCTCCCGAAGCGCCTGATCCCGCTGCGCAACAGGCGCTGTTTGTCACCGGTGTCGGCGCATCGTCCACTTATCCCGACTACAAGCCCGCGCCGTTTATCGTTTCTTCGAAGCTCGACGGCGTCGATATGATTACGGTCGTCACCGAGGGCATTTTCAGCTATTGCAGCTTCAAGGTGAAGATCGATACCGATCGCTTTCTCGGGCCGGAGCAATCGAACGTGCGTTGCCACGGCGAGATCGTGGGCCATGTGACCACCGCGGAATATGGCTCGCAGATGCTGAGCCTCGGCGGCGTCCATCATCTGACCGGCGGCAGCAAGAAAGAAGGCCGCGTAACCTGCGACATGATGCTCGCGCTCGGCAACAAGGAAGCGGTGGAGTTGACCATCGACGGCGGTTCGAGTCTGGTGATTCGCGCGGGCGCGGCGCCGATTGTCGACGGCATCGAAGAGCAGCGCATGCGCGTGGGTTGCGGCTCGGCCACCATCGGCATCTTCGCGAAACAATGGTTCGGTCATGCCGATGAAGTGGTCGTGGTCGACGATCACATCACCGGCGTGCTGACCGAACACCAGGCGGGCCGATGCCTCGGCATGACGCGCTCAGGTGTGAAGATTCGCGGACGCAAGTCGACGCCGGGCCGCTATTTCCAGGTGGCGAATCCCGGCACCGGCTGGGGCGGCACCGACATCCGGGACCCGCTGGCGATTGTCGAAGGCTTCGACCCGGCGGTGGCGAAACCCGGCATGCGCCTGCTGATGGTGTCGACCACCGGCGAACACGCGCAGTGGTACGAACTCGATCGCGATCTGGTGCCGCGCATGGCGTCGATGCCCGACGCTGTGCGCGGCACAGTCGATCGGATAGGCGAAAATTGCGAGCCGTCGCTGGCGACCGTGCTGTTTCTCGGCGGCGCAGGCGGCAGTCTGCGAGCGGGGGCAACGGAGAATCCGGTGCTGCTGACGCGCGCCGTCAAGCAGAAACGG
This sequence comes from Paraburkholderia sp. SIMBA_030, assembly GCF_046535245.1. Lineage (NCBI taxonomy): Bacteria > Pseudomonadati > Pseudomonadota > Betaproteobacteria > Burkholderiales > Burkholderiaceae > Paraburkholderia > Paraburkholderia sp. SIMBA_030. The sequence goes on along the minus strand of NZ_JAWRXB010000019.1, from coordinate 153,368 downwards.
GTGAACGTGACCTGCGGCGGCGCGCCTGCCTATGTGTGGCCCGGCGGTGGCATTACGGTGATGGTCGATGTTTCGCGCATGCCTGACCGATCGTTCGGCAGCGTGCCGACGCCCGCGATCGTCGCGCCGATCGAATTCAGCATGACGTATGACGCGTATCGCGATCTCGGCGGCCATCTCGACGCCGTGCGTTCGTTGGCCAGTGTGCTGGCAAACGGGCCGGAACATACGGAAGGTGCACCGCTCAGTCGCCGGACGTTGCCGCGCAATCCCGACAACCCGTGGCCGCTAGCCACGCCGCCGATGCCCGGATGAAGGCGATAAACGCGATGAACGCAACCCGCATTCGACTCGACGCGGCACGCTGGCATTGGCAGCACGGGCCGATCGATCTGATCCTCGGCGCCGATGGCGAGCCGGCGGCGGTGCAGGCTGCATTTGAGGCCTGCTGGACGCGTTTTGTCGGCGTGTTGCCCGAGTTGGTCAGTGAGCTTAAGCTACTTCGACAGGCGTTGCCGAATGAGGCCGCGCAGAACGAATGTGAGTTGAAAGGCGAGGTAGCCCGCCGCATGTGGCGCGCATGTTTTCCTCACCGCGCACGCTACATCACACCCATGGCGGCGGTGGCGGGCAGTGTCGCCGATGAACTGATCGCGGCGTTCGCGCGGCCCGGCGTATCGCGCGCCTTCATTAATAATGGCGGCGACATTGCGTTGCATTTGACAGGCGGGCAGCAGTACCGCGTCGGTGTATTGAGCAATCTCGCCGAACTGTCAGGCACCAGGCTCGCGGGCGAGCAGGCGCTCGATGCAAACCTCACGCTCGACGCCGGCATGCCGGTCCGTGGTATCGCAACAAGCGGCTGGCGTGGCCGAAGCTTCAGCCTCGGTATCGCCGACAGCGTGACCGTGCTCGCGTGCAACGCCGCCGCTGCCGACGCCGCCGCGACGATGATCGCCAACGCTGTCGATTGCGATCATGCGGGCATCGTGCGCCGCCCGGCGTCGTCGTTGAAAGACGATAGCGATCTCGGCGAGATGCTGGTGACCGTCGACGTGCCGCCCTTGCCGCAACCACTGATCGATTGCGCGCTGTCCCGTGGTGCCGAAACGGCTGAGCGTCTGCGTGAACGAGGTTTGATCGAAAGCGCCGCGCTGTTCCTGCAAGGGCAAGTGCGCGTCGTCGGCATGATTCAGCAAGGCGCGGCGCTTCTGACGCATCGCGCTCGAAAACCAACGGAGGCTCCGTGTTCGAAATACGCCGCGTGCTGACGCACGTCGAAGACATTTTTCACGAGTTCGGCCCCGCGCCCGCGCAGCCGTTGCGGCGCGGCGCGATTGCCGCGGTGATGACGAACCCGTTCGCCGGGCGCTACGAAGCACACATCGAATCCGCAATGGAAGCGCTCAAGCCGATCGGCTTCGACATGGCGCAGCGGCTGCTCGCGGCGATGGCCGTGCCGCACGCGTCGATTGAAAGCTACGGCAAAGGCGCGATCGTCGGCTCGCGCGGCGAACTCGAACACGGCGCGCTGTGGCATGTGCCGGGCGGCTATGCAATGCGTGAGTTGCTGGAGAAAAACGGCGTGCCGACCAACGCGATCGTGCCGTCGACCAAGAAGGTCGGCGCGCCTTCCACCGCGCTCGACGTGCCGCTCACGCACGTCAACGCGAGCTATGTGCGCAGCCATTTCGACGCGATCGAAGTGCGCGTGCCCGGCGCGCCCGCTGCGGATGAGTTGGTGTATATCCTCGTGATGAGCACCGGGCAGCGCGTGCATGCGCGGGTCGGCGGTCTTGCGAAAGAGGCGATAGTCGGCAAGGACGGCTTGCGCTGATTGCCTCGTGAGCGCGTCCTGAACCGCGAACTGAACAAAGCACTGAACGCAAGCAACATGGGTATGCAAACACGGCACCCAAACACGGCACCCAAACACGGAGAGCGAAATGGCCATCAAGCTTCGCAAGCTGGTCGTGCAGGTCGATGAAGTACGCATTGAAATGGGGCAGGCTGTCAACCCGCCGGCACGCCGCGCGGTAGCGATTGCAGTGATCGAGAATCCGTATGCGGGCCGCTATGAGGCCAGGCTCGACGCGCTGATCGAAGCCGGCGAGGAACTCGGCGGATTGCTCGGCAACAAGTGCGTCGAGGCACTCGGTATCGAACCGGCCGACGCGCAAAGCTACGGCAAGGCGGCTATCGTCGGCGAGGCGGGCGAACTGGAACATGCAGCGGCGATTCTGCATCCGAAGCTCGGCGCGCCGCTGCGGGTTGCGGTCGGCAAGGGCGCGGCGCTGGTGCCGTCGGCGAAGAAAATGGGTACGCTCGGCACCGCGATCGACGTGCCGCTCGGCCACAAGGACGCCGCCTTCGTGCGCAGCCATTTCGACGCAATCGAAGCGCGCGTGTCGGACGCGCCGCGCGCTGATGAAATCGTCGTGGCGGTCGCGGTGACGGCGTCGGGACGGCCGCTGCCGCGCGTCGGCGGCTTGCAGGTGAGCGAGATCAAGGGCGAAGACGGTTTGCGTTGAGTTGTTTCGAGGATCACGATGTTTTCGAATTTGCTGGTACAGCTGGTCAACGGACTCGCCGACGCGTCGACGCTGTTTCTCGTCGCCGCCGGTCTGTCGCTGATCTTCGGCGTGACGCGCATCGTCAACTTCGCGCACGGCTCGTTCTATATGTTCGGCATCTATGTCGCGTATAGCATCGCGAGCCGCTTCGGCCATACGGCGGGCGGGTTCTGGTTGTCGGTGCTGGCGGCCGCGCTGGTCGTGGCTGTGCTTGGCGCGCTGGTCGAAATGATCGTTTTGAGGCGTATTTATCAGGCGCCCGAGTTGTTTCATTTGCTGGCGACGTTCGCGCTCGTGCTGATCTTTCGCGACGCCGCGTTGTGGCTGTGGGGCCCTGAAGATCTGTTCGGTCCGCGCGCGCCGCATCTGGCGGGCGCGGTCGATTTCCTCGGTCATCCGCTGCCCACTTACGATATCGCGCTGATCGTGATCGGACCGGTGGTGTTGCTGCTGCTGTGGTACGCGCTGACGCGCACCCGCTGGGGCACGCTGGTGCGCGCCGCGACGCAGGATCGCGAGATGCTCGGCGCGCTCGGCATCAATCAGGCGTGGTTGTTTACCGGCGTGTTTTTCGTCGGCGCGTTTCTCGCCGGTTTGGGCGGTGCGCTGCAAGGGCCGCGGATGTCGGCGAATCTGTCGCTGGATCTGGAGACCATCGGCAATGCGTTTGTCGTGGTGGTGGTCGGCGGGATGGGTTCGATTCCGGGCGCGTTTGTCGCTGCACTGCTGATCGCGGAAATCAAGGCACTGTGCATCGGCATCGGACACGTGTCGGTGTTCGGTATCGATCTGTCGTTGAGCCGCTTCACGCTGGTCGCCGAGTTTGTCGTGATGGCGGTGGTGCTGGTGGTGCGGCCTTGGGGCTTGCTCGGCCGGGCGAGCGCTGTCGTGCGGGGCATGGCGGCACCGGAAGCACCTTTGAGGCCCGCGGGCAAGCGTCTGAAGTGGCTAGCGGGGATCGCGCTGATGATGCTGGTATTGGCGCCGCTCGCGGCGAACGCGTTTCCGTACATGCCGGTACTGCTTGTCGAAATTCTCATCGCCGTACTGTTCGCAACGAGTCTGCATTTCATCATGGGCCCGGGCGGCATGCATTCGTTCGGCCATGCCGCTTACTTCGGCCTCGGCGCATACGGTGCGGCGCTGTTTCTCAAAGTGTTGAATCTGCCGATGGAAGCCGCGTTGCTGCTTGGACCCTCGCTCGCGGTGGCCGGCGCGCTGGTATTCGGCTGGTTTTGCGTGCGCCTCTCCGGCGTCTATCTCGCGATGCTGACGCTCGCGTTCGCTCAGATCGTCTGGTCGGTGGTGTTTCAGTGGGACGCCGTGACGGGCGGTAGCAATGGCATTCTCGGTTTGTGGCCGTCGAACTGGTTGTCGTCGCCGGTGGCTTTTTACTATGTGACGCTGGTCTGTGCGGTGATCGGCGTGTGGCTTTTGCGCAGGATGCTGTTCTCGCCGCTTGGCTACGCGATGCGGGCGTCGCGCGATTCGGTGTTGCGCGCAGAGGCGATCGGCATCGACGTGAAGCGCGTGCAGTGGGCGGCGTTCGTGATTGCGTCGCTATTTTGCGGATTGGCCGGATCGTTGTACGCGTTTTCCAAGGGCACGATTTCGCCGGAAGTCATTAGCGTGAGCCGCTCCGTCGACGGCCTTGTGATGGTGCTGCTCGGCGGCTTGCAGACACTAACTGGCCCGCTTGTCGGCGCAGCGGTGTTCACGTGGTTGCAGGACACCGTGGCGCGACAAACCGATTATTGGCAGGCGCTGCTCGGCCTCGCGATCCTGCTGCTGGTGATCGCGTTTCCGAAAGGGATTGCCGGCTTCATTCGCGATCGTTTTGGCGACGATGATACCGCTGAAGAAAGCGCCAAGTCGCCGCCACACGCTACCGCGATCAAGGAGGGGCTATGAGCTTGCTGCGCGTGTCCGGCCTGTCCAAATCGTTCGGCGGCCTGAAAGCCGTCGACGACGTTTCCTTCGATCTCGAAGCCGGTCAGCTGCTCGCCTTGCTCGGCCCGAACGGCGCGGGCAAGTCGACCTGCTTCAACATGGTCAACGGTCAGTTGCAACCGTCGTCCGGATCGATTCGACTCGACGATCGCGAACTCGTCGGCATGCGGCCGCGCGATATCTGGCGGCTGGGCGTCGGCCGCACGTTCCAGATCGCCGCGACCTTCAACTCGATGACCGTCCTCGAAAACGTGCAGATGGCCCTGGTGTCGCGTGAACGCAAGATCTTCGGTCTGTGGAAGTCCGCAGGCTCGCGCTATGCCGACGAAGCGCTCGCGTTGCTCGAACAGGTCGGCATGGCCGCCGACGCGCATCGCGCCTGCGGCGTGCTCGCTTATGGCGACGTCAAACGCGTCGAACTCGCGATCGCGCTGGCGAATCGCCCGAAGCTGCTGCTGATGGATGAGCCCACCGCCGGCATGGCGCCGAAGGAACGCAACGACTTGATGGCACTGACCAAACGCCTCGTGACGGAACATCGAATCGGCGTGCTGTTCACCGAACACAGCATGGACGTCGTATTCGCGTACGCCGATCGCATGATCGTGCTCGCGCGCGGCAAGCTGATCGCCGAGGGCGACGCGGAAACGATCCGTAACGACGCACGCGTGCAGGCGGTCTATTTCGGCACGGGCAAAACCTTCCGGCCGCATGCGCCGCTGCATGAAGCGGCAGGCGGTCATCAAGGGCAGGGAGCGCTGCAATGAGCGAGCCGATGCTGAAAGTCTCCGGCCTCAACGCGTTCTATGGCCGTGCACACATCCTGTTCGACGTCGGCCTCGAAGTCGGCCGCGGCGAAGTCGTGGCGCTGATGGGCCGCAACGGCGCGGGCAAATCGACCACGATGAAAGCGGTCATGGGGCTGCTGCCGCGTCGTCACGGCGAAGTGCGTTTCCGCGGCCAGAACATAACGACGTTGCCGCCGTATCGAATCGCGCGGATGGGGATGGGCTTCGTGCCGGAAGACCGCCGCGTGTTTGCCGATCTGAGCGTGATGGAAAACCTCGACACAGGTCGTCAGCCGCCCCGCGAAGGCGCGCCGCAATGGACGCCCGACAAACTGTTCCGCCTGTTTCCCAACCTTGGCGAAATGCCGAAACGTCCGGGCGGCCAGATGAGCGGCGGCGAACAGCAGATGCTGACCGTGTCGCGCACGCTGATGGGCAATCCGTATCTGGTGCTGCTCGATGAACCGTCCGAGGGCGTGGCGCCCGTGATCGTCGAACAGATGGCGAACATGATTCTCGAACTCAAGCGCGAAGGGCTGTCGATTCTGTTGTCCGAACAGAACCTGCACTTCGCCGAGCTGGTCAGCGACCGCGCGTACGTGCTCGAAAAAGGGCAGATCCGTTTCAGCGGCACGATCGGCGAACTCGCAAAGAACGAAACAGTCAGGCGCGCTTATCTGAGCGTGTGATTCCATCGGCGGGCAGGCGTGCATGGCATGCCCGCTTGCCGCGCGGGGCAGTCGTTGCGAAAGGAGAAGAAGATGGCAGCAGAGACGTTGACAGGCTTGTCGGGCAAGGTCGCGGTAACGAACATCGGCCTGCTGTTATCCGGCGACATCGACCAGCCGATTCTCGACGCGGACACGCTGGTGATCGACGACGGCGTGATCGTCGCGGTCGGCCGCGAACAGGATTGCGACCTCGAAGGCGCGCGCACGACCGTCGATTGCAAAGGCACCACCGTCGCGCCCGGCCTGATCGATTCGCACGTGCATCCGGTGTTCGGCGACTGGACGCCGCGGCAGAATCAGATGGGCTGGATCGAATCGAATCTGAACGGCGGCGTCACCACGATGATCTCCGCCGGTGAGGTGCATTTGCCCGGCCGCCCGAAAGACGTGCTCGGCGTGAAGGCGCTCGCGATCACCGCGCAACGTTCGTTCGAAGGCATGCGCGGCGCGGGCGTCGGCGGCGGCGTGAAGGTGATGGCCGGCGCGCCGGTGATCGAGAAGGGCATGGTCGAGGAAGACTTCAAGGAGCTTTCGGAAGCGGGCGTGAAGCTGCTCGGCGAAGTCGGTCTCGGCAGCGTGAAGGGCGGCGAGGAAGCGGCGCAAATGGTCGCGTGGGCGCGCAAGTATGGAATTCAAAGCACGATTCACACGGGCGGTCCGTCGATTCCGGGCTCGGGCCTGATCGACCGGGATGTGGTGCTTGCCGCGGATGCCGACGTGATCGGCCATATCAACGGCGGCCATACGTCGCTGTCGTATCGGCATGTATGCGATCTGTGCGAGCAATCGAGCCGCGCACTGGAGATCGTTCACAACGGCAACGAGCGGATCGCGTTGCTCACCGCGCGCCATGCAATCGAGTTGAAGTGTCCTCACCGGATCATTCTCGGCACCGATAGTCCCGCGGGTTCAGGCGTGCAACCACTTGGCATTCTGCGGATGATCGCGTTGATCTCGAGCCTCGCCGATGTGCCCGCTGAAATCGCCTTCTGCTTCGCGACCGGCAACACGGCGCGGCAACGCAAGCTGCGGCAAGGTTTGATCGAAGTGGGCCGTCCCGCCGACCTCGTGTTCATGGACCGCGCGCAGCACACGGCCGCCGATACGCTGCTCGAAAGCGTGCAGCTCGGCGATATTCCGGGCGTCGGCATGGTGATGATCGACGGTTTGATCCGCTGCCGCCGCAGCCGCAATACCCCGCCGGCGACCGAAGTGCCGGTGGTGATCTGAACGCGCGCCGCACGGCGTGACTCACTCCTTCATGAACCGCCCGGCGACTCTCACGCTGAAGGTGAACGGCGCGACGCATCTCGTCAGCGCCGCTGCCGACACGCCGCTGCTTTATTTGCTGCGCAACGACCTCGCGCTGAACGGCCCGAAATTCGGTTGCGGCCTCGGCGAATGCGGCGCGTGCACGGTGCTGCTCGACGGCATGCCGACGCGTTCCTGCGTGACGACCGCGAAGGTCGCGTTGGGCCGCGAGATCACCACGCTCGAAGGACTGGGCACGCGTGCCGCACTGCATCCGGTGCAGCAGGCGTTCATCGAGGAACAGGCCGCGCAGTGCGGCTATTGCCTGAACGGCATGATCATGACCGCCAAAGCGCTGCTCGATCGCGATCCGCATCCGAGCGTCGATACGATCCGGCGCGAGTTGTCGCGCAACCTGTGCCGCTGCGGCACGCACGTCGAGATCGTGCGCGCGGTGCAGCGTGCCGCTGAATTGCTGGCTGCGCACACGGCGGCGCAAACGGCGGCGCAAACGGCGGCGCAATCGGTCGCGCAATCGGACGAGCAATCGGTCACGCAAGCAGGAGCGCGGGCATGACCGGGCCAGATTTCAGCATCGATCGCCGGTCCGCGCCGCCTTCGCGGCAACAGCTCGATGACGCGCAGAACGTGCTGATCGTCATGCGGCCGCCGCAAGCGCCGATGAAGCCGGCCATCGGTCAGCCGGGGTCGCGTTCGTCTTTTGTGCCTACTGAGGCGGACATGTTCCTCGTCGTGCGTGACGACGGTAGCGTGGTCGCGTTCAACGGTCATGTCGATCTCGGTACGGGCATCGGCACCGCGCTCGCGCAAATCGTCGCGGAAGAACTGGACGTGCCGTTGACGCGCGTGTCGCTTGTGCTTGGACACACCGGCGAAGTGCCCAATCAGGGGCCGACGATTGCGAGCGCCACGATCCAGATTTCGGCGGTGCCGTTGCGCCAGGCGGCGGCGCAGGCAAGGCAGTTTCTGTTGGCGGAAGCGGCTTCACGCTTGAACGTGAGTGCAGACAGGCTCGACGTGCGAGACGGTGTGGTTTTTCACCGCGACGACGGTGCAGAAAAAGGCATCGCCTACGGCGAATTAATCGCGGGACGACACATCGAACTGACGTTAGCCACCGACGCCCCTTTGAAATCGCCGGACACGTACAGGATCGTCGGTAAGAGTACGCCGCGCGTCGATATTCCCGCCAAGGCTACTGGCGAATTGAGCTTTGTCCACGACCTGCGCGTGCCGGGCATGTTGCATGGCCGGGTGGTGCGGCCACCTTATGCGGGCGTCGCGCAGGGCGATTTCGTGGGCAACAGCTTGCTGCATGTCGATGAGCACTCGCTCAGCGATTTGCCTGGCATCGTCAAGGTGGTGGTGATTCGTGACTTTGTCGGCATCGTGGCCGAGCGCGAGGAAGTCGCGCAGCAGGCGGTGAAGCGGCTGAACGTGCAATGGAAAGCGGTGGAAGCTTTGCCGCCGCTCGAAACCAGCGAAGAAGTGGAGGCTGCGTTACGCGCGAATCCGTCGACGCACCGCGATCTGGTGATCGACGGCGATGTCGACGCAGCGCTCGGTGACGCCGATGCTCGCTCACTGGAGCGGACGTACGTGTGGCCGTTCCAGATGCACGCGTCGATCGGGCCGTCGTGCGCGGTGGCCGACTATCGCGACGGCACGCTGAAGGTCTGGTCGGGCACGCAGAATCCGCATTCGCTGCGCGCCGATCTTGCGTTGCTGATGGCGCTCGACGAAGCCCGCATCGAGATCGTGCGCATGGATGCGGCGGGCTGCTATGGCCGCAATTGCGCGGACGATGTCGCCGCCGACGCCGCGCTATTGTCGCGCGCGGCCGGCGCTCCGGTGCGCGTGCAACTGTCGCGCGAAGACGAGCATGGATGGGAACCGAAGGGCGCTGCGCAATTGATGGACGTGCGCGGCGCTTTAAGTGCTGAAGGCGAGCTTGCAGCGTACGATTTCGCGACACGCTATCCGTCGAACGACGCGCCCACGTTGGCGTTGCTGCTGACCGGGACGATCTCCGCGCAGCCACAGGTGTTCGAAATGGGCGACCGCACGGCCGTGCCGCCGTACGACTACCGCACGATGCGCATCGTCTGCGACGACACGCCGCCGATCGTGCGAGCGTCGTGGTTGCGAGGCGTCTCCGCGTTGCCGAATACGTTCGCGCACGAATCGTTCATTGACGAACTCGCGGCCGAGGCGGGTGTCGATCCGGTCGAATTTCGCCTGAAGCATCTGACCGATCCGCGTGCGATCGAGCTGGTCAAAGCGGTGGCGGAGAGAGCTGGCTGGGAGCCGCGCAACGTCGCGTTGAAAGAAGCGGACGAAGGCGACATCGCGCGCGGCAGAGGCTTTGCCTATGCCCGCTACGTGCACAGCAAATTCCCCGGCTTCGGCGCGGCATGGTCCGCGTGGGTCGCCGATATCGAAGTCAATCGCAACAGCGGCGAACTTGCGGTGACGCGCGTGGTGGTCGGCCAGGACACCGGCACGATGATCAATCCGGACGGCGTGCGCCATCAGATTCACGGCAACGTGATCCAGGCGACCAGCCGCGCGTTGAAGGAGCGCGTGACCTTCGGCGAGAACGCCGTGACGAGCCAGGAGTGGGGCGCGTATCCGATCCTGACGTTCCGTGAAGTGCCGGTCATCGACGTCGTGATGATGCCGCGCCACGGCGAGCCGCCGATGGGCACCGGCGAATCGGCGTCGCTGCCCGGCGCGGCGGCGATTGCCAACGCACTGTACGACGCAACCGGCGTGCGTTTTCGCCGGCCGCCGTTCACACCGGAAACGATTCGCGCCGCGCTCGCCGATGCGCAGGCCGACGAAGCGGCGGCGCGCAAAAAGAAGCGCTGGCGGCTGGGCTTTCTCGGCGCGCTGGCGACTGGCGCGGCCGGCTGGCTCGGTGCGCTGGATTTGACGCCGCAGGCGATTGCGCCGATCACGCCGCCGCTTGCGAGCGCGTTCGCACCGGAGCTGGTCGCGCGCGGCAAACTGCTTGCTTCGCTGGGGAATTGCGCCGTTTGCCATACCGCGCACAACGGTGTGCCGAATGCCGGCGGCAAGCCGCTCGACACACCGTTCGGCACCGTCTACAGCACCAACATCACGCCCGATGGACAGACCGGCATCGGCACGTGGTCGCTGGAAGCGTTCGTGCGCGCGATGCGGCAGGGCATCAGCCGTGACGGACATCATCTGTATCCCGCGTTTCCGTACACGTCGTTCAGGAACACCTCCGACGACGATCTGCAAGCGCTCTATGCGTACCTGATGGCACAAACGCCGGTGCGCTCACGGCCGCCCGAAACGAAGCTGGCGTTTCCGTTTAGCGTGCGTCCGCTGATGACTGCATGGAACGGGCTGTTTCTCGGCCGCAATAGGTTCACCGCCAGCGCGACGCAAAGCGCGCAATGGAATCGTGGCGCCTATCTGGTGAACGGCCTCGGCCATTGCAGCGCGTGCCATACGCCGCGCAACACATTCGGCGCCGAGCAAGCCGGCGCGGCCTTTATGGGTGGCGGCATGGCAGAAGGCTGGGAAGCGCCCGCGTTGACGGCGCTTTCGAATGCGCCCGTCCCTTGGAGCGAGGACGAACTGTTCAGTTATTTGCGCTTCGGTCACGCGCCGCTGCATGGCGTGGCGGCGGGCCCGATGGCGCCGGTCGTCGGCGATCTGGCGGCGCTGCCCGACAGCGACATTCGCGCGATGGCCGCTTATCTGGCGTCGCTCAATCCGCTCGAGCCCAATGCCGATCCGCAGGCGTTGGCGCGTCAGCATGAGCAGGCCAGCGCAATCACAGGCACCGCTTCCGGCCTCGGCGCGCGGCTCTTCGACGGCGCCTGCGCCGCCTGTCATCACACCGGCAGCGGGCCACAGTTGTTCGGTGCGCATCCGTCGCTGGCGCTCAACACGAATCTGCACAGCGCGACGCCCGACAATCTGATCCGCGTGATTCTCGAAGGGATCGGCTCGCCTGCGCGGCCCGAACTCGGTACGATGCCGGCTTACCGCGACAGCTTCAACGACGCCCAGGTGGCCGAACTCGTTTCGTATTTGCGTCAGCAGTTTGCCGGCGGCAAACCCGCATGGCAGGACGTCACGGCGAGCGTCGCCAGAATTCGCGCGACGCCACGGGCCGAATGAATCGCTAAACGCTTCAACGCTTGATAAAAACGACCGGCATTCCCGCCATTCTTTTGATAACGGAGAAACGCATGACCACGCGCGCAGGATGGATCTCTCGCCTCACGGTTTCGCTTTCGGTCTCGACGGCACTGTCGCTGACAGCCTTCGGCGCGAGCGCACAGACGATCAAGATTGGCGAAATCAACAGCTACAAGGCGCAGCCCGCCTTTCTCGGGCCTTACAGGAACGGCTGGAATCTCGCGCTCGAACAGGTGAATGCGGCGGGTGGCGTGCTGGGCAAACAGCTCGAAGTCGTGTCGCGCGACGACAACGGCAATCCGGGGGACACGATCCGCGTCGCGCAGGAATTGATCGCACGCGAGCAGGTACAACTGCTGTTTGGCGGCTTCCTGTCGAACACCGGCCTTGCGCTGACCGATTTCGCGAAGCAAAAGAAGATTTTCTTCCTCGCTGCCGAACCGTTGACCGACAAGATAGTTTGGGCTGACGGCAATAAATACACCTACCGTTTGCGTCCGTCGACGTACATGCAGGTCGCGATGCTGGTGCCTGAAGCCGCGAAGCTGAAAAAGAAGCGTTGGGCGCTCGTGTATCCGAATTACGAGTATGGGCAGTCGGCGGTGGCGACGTTCAAGAAGCTGCTGACGGCCGCGCAGCCTGACGTGCAGTTTGTCGCCGAACAGGCGACGCCGCTCGGTAATGTCGATGCGGGCGCGGTCACGCAGGCGATTGCCGATGCGAAGCCTGATGCGATTTTCAACGTGCTGTTTGGCGCCGATCTTGGGAAGTTTGTCCGGGAGGGCAATACGCGCGGGTTGTTCAAGGACCGGAGTGTGGTGTCGTTGCTGACCGGTGAGCCGGATTATCTTGACCCGTTGGGTGCTGAAGCGCCTAGCGGCTGGATCGTGACTGGCTACCCCTGGTATTCGATCGATACGGCGGCCAACAAGAAGTTTGTCGATGCCTATCAGGCGAAGTACCACGATTATCCGCGACTGGGGTCGGTGGTTGGCTATTCTGCTTTGATGTCGGTTGCTGCCGGTATCAAGAAGGCTGGGTCCACTGATCCTGACAAACTTGCTGCCGCGTTCAAGGGGCTCGGGGTTGAGACGCCCTTCGGGCCGATTACTTATCGGGCGCAGGATAATCAGTCGACTATGGGGGCCTATGTGGGCGTGACGGCCGTCAAGGATGGTAAGGGGGTGATGAGTTCTTACCGGTATATCGATGGCAGTAGTGTGCAGCCTTCCGATGCAGAGGTTAAGAAGTTGCGTGCCGCTGAATAAGGGCTCTTTTGCGCGTCGCGGCAAACAACCAAACCGGGTGCTACGCGCAAAAACCTACTCCTCCGCATCATGCTCAATAACGAACCGTTTTAAATAGGCGAGCACAGCGGCCTCCATCGCCCGATGATCAGCCGTGTTCCTGGACCCGGCATTCTCCTCATCGCCGAACAGCGTGGAAGGCGCATTGTGCACATCCACCTCCTGACCTTCGCGAAACACGCGAATCTCATGAACGTCTTCGGCGTACTCGGCGATCCAGTGCACGCCTTCGATATGCACGCCTGCGCGAACAGTAGGTATCTTCATGGGCGTCTCCACGCGGGTCGGACCACGGCGCCAACCCTCGCTATCACCATACGCCGTCCAGGTGGCGGGCGCGAGCCTTGTCCGGCAATTTCCGGGGGTTTTGCGGCGCCGCGGGCCGCAATCCCGCAATCCCGCAGGCAGCGCTAAAAGCGCAAAAACCCGGCCAGAATGCGCTTCCAGGCAAATCGATAGCAACCCGAACCGCTCCGGCACATGTGTTGCTACACGACCAATGCCAACAGCCAACTGGAGAACTCTCATGCCCGAACGGAAAACCATCAAACGTGCTGAAGCCGACAAGCGTGCCGGCAAAGCACCGAGCACCCAGGCCGGAGAATTCGTCAAGGAACAGGTCGATAAGGTGCGCGCCGGCAAGCACGGTGTCAGATCGGCGAAGCAGGCGATTGCTATCGGCCTCTCAGAGGCGCGCCGCGCGGGCGTCGCCGTGAAGTCGCCGAAGCAGGGCACCGCGAGCGCGGCGACCCGCAAGAAGGCCGACAGGGACAACGCCCTGGGCCAGCATAAGCGCACGGCGAAGAAGAGCAGCGAGTCGACGGCACGGCGCTCGCGCGCCACAACCGCTGCTTTGAAGCGCGAAAGCAGCGCCGGCGCATCGCCCGCTGCCATGTTGAAACAGGCGAAGTCGGCAGCGGCCAAACGTCCGGCAGCCAGCCGTTCTGCAGCGGCGAAGAAGGCGGCTGCGACGAAGGGTGCTGCAGGCCGCTCGGCTGCAGCGAAGAAGGCCGCGCGCACGAGGGCTTCACGCGCGCATCATTAGCACCGCGCGCGTCCGACGGACCACGGCGCGTTCAAGTCAAACCCGGGCCGGGCGCGAGTCAAACCCGGGCCAGGCGCGCCGCGGTCTTTCCTGCGCCTTAATGCACCGTCGCCAGCACGTCGCCCACGGTCTTGAAGATGCGCGCGATCTGCTCTTCGTCGATGATGAGCGGCGGCGAGAACGCGAGGATGTCGCCGGTAAAGCGCACCAGCACGCCCGCTTCGAAGCACTTCACGAACGCTTCGTAAGCCCGCGCGCCCGGCGCGCCGTCGCGCGGTTCCAGTTCCACGCCGGCGATCATGCCGAGATTGCGGATGTCCTTCACATGCTTCGCGCCGCGCAGCGTGTGGGCCGCCGCTTCGAAGCTCGGGGCGAGCGTTGCAGCGCGCTCGAACAGGCCTTCGCGGCGATACAGATCAAGCGTCGCCACCGCCGCCGCAGCCGCGGCCGGGTGCGCCGAATACGTATAACCGTGGAACAGTTCGATCGCGCCTTGCGCGCCGCTGTTGACGATCGTGTCGTGGATCGTGCGGCTCGCCGCCACCGCGCCCATCGGGATCGCGGCGTTGTTGATCGCCTTCGCCATCGTGATCAGGTCAGGCGTCACGCCGAAGTATTCGCTCGCCGTGGCTTTGCCGACGCGGCCGAAACCGGTAATCACTTCGTCGAAAATCAGCAGGATGCCGTGCTTCGTGCAGATCTCGCGCAGCTTCTGCAAATAGCCTTGCGGCGGAATCAGCACGCCCGTTGAGCCCGCCACCGGTTCGACGATCACGGCGGCGATCGTCGATGCATCGTGCAGCGTGACGATGCGTTCGAGTTCGTCGGCGAGATGCGCGCCCCACGCCGGCTGGCCCTTCGAAAACGCGTTGTGTTCGAGGTTGTGCGTGTGCGGCAAATGATCGACCGCCGGTAGCAGCGCGCCCGAGAACGTCTTGCGGTTCGGTGCGATCCCGCCGACCGAAATGCCGCCGAAGCCCACGCCGTGATAGCCGCGCTCGCGGCCGATCAGACGCGTGCGCTGGCCGTCGCCGCGTGCACGGTGGTACGCCAGCGCGATTTTCAGCGCGGTATCGACCGATTCGGAACCGGAATTCGTGAAGAAGATCCGGTCGAGGCCGCCCGGCATCAATTCGGCGACTTTCGACGCCGCTTCGAATGCAAGTGGATGGCCCATCTGGAAAGTCGGTGCAAAGTCGAGCGTCGACAGTTGCCCGGTGATCGCGGCGACGATTTCGTCGCGGCCATGGCCGGCATTCACACACCAGAGACCCGCGCAGCCGTCGAGCACCTCGCGCCCGTCCGTGGTGCGGTAATACATGCCCTTGGCCGATTCCAGCAGGCGCGGCGCAGCCTTGAACTGGCGGTTGGCGGTGAAGGGCATCCAGAAAGACGACAGGTCGTCGATGACGGGGCGCGAAGTCATGGTTTTCTCCTCGAAGTGGTAGCGAAACTGTAGCGTCCGCGGTTTAATGGCGGCATAAACAGTTGCAGCAGTGTGGCGCTAACTGTGTTGGTGAAATTGCGATAACTGTGACGATTGTCTGGATACCGCGGCCGCCTGAACTTAGCCGGCAGACCCGCCTCGCCGGTAGAACCTGATCTGCCGCACAACCCTCCGTCCTTACATGATCGAACTGGAACTTGAGCGCGACCGCCGCGCCGCCCCGACGCTCGTCGAGCAGGTAGTGCAAGGCTTCGCGCGCGCCATCGAGGCGCAATCGCTGCGCGCCGGCGCGCTGTTGCCGTCGGTGCGTCAACTGGCGCAAAGCCATGCATTGAGCACCTTCACGGTCACAGAGGCGTACAACCGTCTGGTTTCGATGGGGCTGGTGGTGGCCCGGCGCGGTTCGGGCTATCGCGTGGCGGCGCGCGCGCCATCCGCGCGAGTCGCGGCGACCGATTGGCAACCGCCAAGCTTGACCGCGACGTGGCTCCTGTCCGACGTATTCGCCGACCATTCGGTGCCGATCAAGGCGGGCGGCGGCTGGCTGCCGAACGAATGGATCAACGAGACCGGTTTGCAGCACGCGCTGCGCGCCATGAGCCGGGTGCCGGCGGCGCGGCTTGGCGATTACGGGCATCCGTACGGCTTCGCGCCGCTGCGCGAGCGGATCGCCGAGCAACTGGACCGGCGCGGCTTGCCGGTCGACGTCTCGAACGTGTTGCTCACGCAGGGCGCCACACAGGGGCTGGATCTGATCGTGCGCACGCTGCTGCGGGCGGGCGATGCCGTGATCGTCGAAGATCCCGGCTACTGCAATCTGCTGCAGATTCTCAAGCTGGCCGGGCTGGTCGTGCATGGCGTGCTGCGCACGCCGGCCGGCGTCGATACGGACGTGCTCGAGGCGCTGGTCGCGCAGCACAAGCCGAAGGCGATTTTCGTCAACACCACGCTGCAGAATCCGACCGGCGCGACCTTCGGCATGTCGGCCGCGTTTCGTCTGTTGCAGATCGCGGAGCGCCAGCGCATGTGGGTGATCGAGGACGACGTCAGCCGTGAACTGGCGCCGCCCGGCGCGCCGCTGTTCGCCGCGATGGAAGGCTTGCAGCGGGTGCTGTACGTCGGCGGTTTTTCGAAGACGGTGACGCCGGGGCTGCGTTGCGGCTACGTGGTCGCCGAGCGCGCGGTGCTGCGCGAGCTGGCGCGCACGAAGATGGCGGTGGGGTTGACGTCGTCGGAAGCGATCGAGCGGATCGTCGACAAGGTGCTGCTCGAAGGGCGCTATGCGCGCCACGTCGAAGCCGTGAACGAGCGGCTCAAGGTGGCGCATGCGACCGTCGAAGAGCGGCTCGACTCGCTCGGGCTCGAAGTGTTTCACCGGCCGCGGGCCGGCTTGTTCCTGTGGGCGCGCCTGCCGATCGAGGCGGAGCGGGCCGGCGAGGTGGCGACGGCCGCGCTCACGCACGGCATCTGGCTTGCACCCGGCTCTTATTTCCGCCCCGACGACGCATCGAGCGCCTGGTTCCGTTTCAACGCGCCGTACTCGACCGACGATGCGTTGTGGCGCTTCATCGAGCGAGTTGGCCAGGATTCAGGGCGGGGCCTGGTTTAGACCGTGCGCTAGCGAATGCCGCCTAGCCGAGCAGCTTCAGCGCGATCGGATACAGCGTCAGCACCAGCAGCAGCGCCATCGCTACGTTGAAGATGCGCAGCCGCTTCGGGTCCGACAGCACGCGTCGCATGGCAGTGCCGAAGCCCGCCCACAGGCAGATACACGGAAAACCGACCACATAAAAAATGATCGCCATCGCCAGTGCGTTGAGGCTGTAGCTCTCGCTGAGGTGAATCGTGGTGGCGGCGGTCAGCACCATCATCCATGCCTTCGGATTCACCCACTGAAAGGCGATGGCTTCGTGAAACTTCATGGGCCGGCGTTCGCCTTTCTTCACCTTTAATTCGCCCGACGTGCCGATTTTCCACGCGAGATACAGCAGGTACGCGACGCTTGCCACTTCGAGCACCGTGTACAGCACCGGGAAGTGCACGAAGGCTTCACCGAGACCGATGCCCACCGACAGCATCAACAGCACGACGCCTGCACTGATGCCCGACACATGCGGCAGCGTGCGGCGAAAGCCGAAGTTGACACCCGAGGCCAGCAGCATGGTGTTGTTCGGACCGGGCGTGATGGTGGTGACGAGCGCGAACAGAATGCCGGCGGGCAACGCGCTGAGGCTGAGGAAAGACATGGGGCGGCTCCGGTGTCGATAGGGCTTTCAGGCATTCTAGCGACACAGGCCGGTACAGTACCGGTACGGATTGTGGGATGGTGTCCGGTACGGTCGGCGCTTCGTCGTCGTCCACCGACAAGCGGCTTGATCACGCAGTCGGAACAGTCCCGCCGTCGATGACGTACTCAGTGCCGGTGATGGCGCTGGCCCGCGCGGAGACGAGAAAACCGATGAGTTCTGCCACCTCCCGGGGAGAGCATGGCCGGCCGAGAGGAATGCCCCCGAGCGAATCCATGATGATCTTGCGGGCGCCTTCTGTGTCGATGCCGTTCTGCCGGGCGATCTCGGCAACGAGACTCGCGGCGGCATCCGTCTCGACCCAGCCCGGGGAGACACGCACGACCCGAACGCCTTTCGGACTGACTTCCTTGGACAAGGCTTTGCTGTAGTTCGACAGGGCAGCCTTGGCGGCGGCATAGGCAATCGTGGCTTCCGGCAACGGTAACTGCCGCTGGATCGACGTGACGTGAATGATGACGCCCGAGCGCTGCTCGACCATCGAGGGCAACAGCGCGCGATCGATGCGCACTGCCGGGAACAGGTTCAGGCTCAATGCCTTGTTCCATTCGTCGTCGTCGAGCACCCTGAAGCCACCCGCCGGCGCAGATGAGCCACCCGCCACGTGCACGATTATATCGACGCCGCCGAGCCGTTCGAGCACGGCGCCGACAATGGTTTTACAGCCCTCGGCCGTCGTGATGTCCGCACCGATGAACCTTTCTTCGGAGAAGTCATCGGGACGCGAACGTGCCGTCGCGAGGACGTTCGCGCCGGCCTCGCAAAGGTGCGCGACAACGGCTTTACCAACGCCTTTGGTCCCGCCTGTGACGAGCGCCCGTAAGCCCTGAAGTTCGAGTTTGGCGCTCATCAGTGAATCTCCAGAGACGCGATCTTACCGCCGGCCAGGACAAACGTGTAGGTCAGCTCGACCGGGCTACCGGGGAAGGCGCCGGTGAGCCTGGCGTGCATCGTCACGGCGGCGCCATCCTGGGACAAGTCCAGCGGCTCGACGTTGTACTGGTACCTGGCTTTGGCGTCTTTCTTCCAGGCCTGGATGGCTTCGAGCCCCTCGATAGTGCGGCCCTCGTCGCGCACGACGGCATCGGCAGCGAAGCAGTTCGCGAGAGGAGCGGTGTCGCTGGTGGTTTCCGCGTTCAGATAGACATCCAGTGGCGGCGGCAGGGTCATGTTCATCGGACTTTTCCTGAACGTCACGTTTGCATGTCCCAATGATGGCGCTATAGTTACCACATCGCAAGAACGCACTAAAAAGTAAGTATGCCAAACCGAAAAACCTACACTCCCACGACCGCCGCGATCGACGTCGAAGCCGCATTCAAGCTGCTGGAAGGACGTTGGAAGCTGGTCATCCTGTTTCACCTTTTCGGTGGTCAGGTGCGACGCTTTTCGGACCTCGAGAGGCTGATCCCCGGCATCACGCAAAAGATGCTTGCCCAGCAGCTACGCCGCCTCGAAGAGGACGGCATTGTGACGCGCACGGTCTATCACCAGGTGCCGCCGAAGGTGGACTACCGCTTAACCGATTGGGGGCAGGCGCTGTGCCCGGCACTGGATGCGATCCTGAAATGGGCGGAGCGCCGCGAAGACTTTCCATCGGCTGCGTCGAGCGTGCGTGCCTAAGGCTGACTGACCTGTTTTCCTGAATTCGAATTTTGTGGGTCGTCGACCAGGTGTCTGCTGCAAGTCAACGTATGCGTCTGCATCGGTTTGGGGTGCTCTTCCAACGTTTTCGGAGTCACGCCGTCGGGTCGCGGTATGGTCGGAGAACGAAACCGCTCGCGCGGTAGGGCTCCGGCCATCTCCGGTCGTTTGGCGAGCCGGTAGTCCTGAGGTTGGAACGGCTGCGTCAATCTGGAACCCGACGGACGAACTACGCGAACAACAAAGCATATCGTCACGAAGTGGCTGATTGCTTCTTCGCCATGATGCTGGCATATGCGGACCGGGCTGCGTTCACGTTCATCATGTCCTCCGACGGAACGCTTGGTTGCAGCCTTACTACGCGGATCTTGGACGGGGACCGAAATAAGTTCCCGTTTGCCCTCTACGAGTGTAGTGCCTGGTCCGGTTGCCGGTAGCCAACAGTTGCCGTTCGTCCGACCCACAAAACCGTCATTCGAACGGCCGATTCACCCAGCTTTGCTGACGTTGGACCCGCGACCAGGTCGCACCTGCGGTCCCGCGCTCCAGTTGCTATGCTAGTCACCATCGACCAGCAGGGGAGCAGGCTTGGACAACCCGGATCTTCTCGATAGCGACCAAAAGACCGCGCACATCGTCGCTGCGCAAGCGAGCCCGTGCGACGAGCTCATCATCCGCACGCAGCCCACCGCGGTCGACCGCCCGTGCCGGCGCAAGCGTCTTGCGCTCGCCGCGGCGATCCTCGGCTCGAGCATGGCGTTTATCGACGGCTCCGTCGTCAATGTTGCGCTGCCCGCCATTCAGAGCGAGCTCCGCGCGAGCGTCGCGGCGATGCAGTGGATCGTCAACGCCTACCTGCTCTTTCTCGGGTCCCTCGTGCTGGTGGGCGGATCGATGGGCGACAAGCTCGGCCGCCGCACGGTGTTCATCGCGGGCATCGGGGTCTTCACGCTGGCGTCGGCCGCTTGCGGGCTCGCGCCGAACGCGGGTTCACTGATCGCCGGGCGCGCGGTGCAGGGCATTGGCGCTGCGCTCTTCGTACCCAGCAGTCTCGCAATCATCGGCGCCGTATTCGAAGGCGAAGAGCGCGGACGGGCAATCGGCACCTGGGCGGGCGTCGGCGCGATCACGTCGGCGGTGGGGCCGGTGGCGGGCGGCTTGCTCGTCGACGCGTTGTCGTGGCGCGCGATCTTCTTCCTCAACGTGCCGCTTGCAGCGGTGACGATTGCGCTCGCGATTTCGTCGGTGCCGAACAGCCACAAGCTCGATGCGCCTCAACAGTTGGACTGGCCCGGCGCGCTCAGTGCGGCAGCGGGGCTCGCCGCACTCACCTATGGCCTGACCCAGGCGTCGGCGCGTGGCTTCGCGCATCCGCTCGTATTGTGCGCGATCGGCGCCGGCGTGCTTGTGCTGGCCGCATTCGTGATGATCGAAGCGAACAGCGGTGACCCCATGATGCCGCTCGACGTGTTCCGCTCGCGCGATTTCACGGGCGCCAACCTCGTCACGCTGCTGCTCTACTTCGGTCTGGGCGGCGCACTGTTCTTCCTGCCGTTCACGCTGATCCGCGCATATGGCTACACCGCAACCGAAGCGGGCGCGGCGCTGCTGCCGGTGCCGGTCATCATCGGCTTGTTGTCGCGCTTCACCGGCGGGCTGACGAGCCGCTTCGGTTCGCGGGTCCTGTTGAGCGCCGGCCCGGGCGTCGCCGGAATCGGGTTCGTGATGCTCGCGCTGCCGTTCGTGCGCGGCAGCTATTGGGCCGGATTCCTCCCTGCGCTCGCCGTGCTCGGGCTCGGCATGACCATCACGGTCGCGCCACTCACGACGACCGTGATGGGCTCGGTGCCGGGCGACCGCGCAGGCGTCGCCTCCGGCATCAACAACGCGGTTGCACGCGTGGCGAGCCTGCTGGCGATTGCGGTTCTCGGCATCGTGTTCGTGTGGTCGCACCACGCGGCGCTGTCGGCGCGGCTCGACGAACTGCATGTTCCTCAGGGCGCACGCCAGACCGGGCAGTTGCTGGAGCCGGACGCGCAAGCCGGGGCGGCAGCCGGCGATGCCCATACGCCGCCCCAGACACCCCTGGCGCTGGCGGAAGCCGACGCCATCGCTGACGCGCTACGCGCAGTCGCGCTGGTGTCCGCCGCGTGCGCGTTCGCAGGAGCGGGTCTCGCCGTGGCGACCATCCAGCCCCGCAAGTGATGTGCTTCGCGTCGCCGGACGCGTCTGCTTGCGGCATTCATGCCAGCTGGCTGCCCACGGTCGTTAACAACACAGGCGTCCCTCTGGGTATGACAGCGCTGATCACCGCCGTGCTGCCCTTGGGCAGCACGGTCGGCGCAGTGCTGATCGGCCGCCTGATGGACAGGCACAGCCCTTGTCTGGTGCTCACAAGTTCCTACCTTATTGCCGCCATGTTTATCCTGCTCATCGGCGTCGCTTCGTCGTTGCCGATGCTGGTGTTCGCAGTCTTTGGGGCTGGTCTTGGGACCGGAGGCTCGCAGACCGGCCTCAATGCACTGGCGGCGGCCTACTATCCAACCTCCAGCCGCGTCTCCGGCGTGAGTTGGGCACTCGGCATTGGCCGGGTGGGTTCGATCATGGGCTCGATGGTCGGCGGAATGCTGCTAGCCATGCATCTGGGCCTGCCTGGCATGTTCGTGCTGATAGCGATTCCCACTATCGTTGCTGCACTCAGCATGTTCGGCATGGGACGCTACGAGGCCGCGCTCAAGTCGTCTGAAGTTGCTCGAGCGCTCCCTGGTTCCGTCAAGCTTTAGGGGGCCGTCAGTGCTCAATAGATACATGGGATACATGGCACTTTCGTTGAAGGCAATCTCTCCGGCTTTTCATTCAGCGCCACGTACGTTGACTGCGGTGGCATATTGACTGATCACTTCGGGATGGCATTCGGACGTTCGTGCCTGTCTGTCGGTTGGGCAGCTCCGGGTTGACCTGAGCTGACCGCGTCGGGCTGAGTTTGACTTCGATCTATGTCTATTGCATCAGACGCAGTCCGGCCATCTACAGTCGTTGGCAAGCTTTCTCATGCAGTCGTTCGAACGTCGGCTTCATCTTGGCAACGGACGAATGCGGCCCGATCCGGTCTGTTGCGCGTTGACCGTTCTGGATAGCTAACCATTAGGACTATTACAAGATCTAGCTTGTCTATCCCCATGCTTCCATCTTGCGTCCGATTAATCCACCTGGCGTGCCGTACCGTCGTATGGCGCTACCCCTTGTTGAACAGGCTCACGACACGGGACATAGATTTCGCTGCCAGAACGAGCAGAGCACCGGCCGGACTGTAGTCGACGTTGTGCATCAGGTCGGTCAAATAAAACATGGATAGCGCGATGAGCGGGTGGTACATCGCACGGCTTATCAGGCGTTTCATCGGCATCTCACGCTGTTTCGTTTGCCCGAACCGGTAAGCCACTGTGCGTGTCAACCGATCTGCGCAAGTCTGGAGGCGCGCCAGGCTTCCGGAATCCGTGGAAGGTTTGGCTGCGAAGTGCGGATGACGTTGATCTGTCACGTCCCGTCCTATGACGAACTTTGCCTCTCGCAACCTGTTGCCGTCCTGTCCGTGCGTCGAAGTTTTTTGCCCGATCGTCCAAGTCTTGCCTATGGTTCGCCTGGCCGTTTCTGGGCGTCCACAAAGATTGTCCGGTCCTCCTGCAGAAGGGCGCGATCTGGTTCCACGCGGTTGTATCACGAAGCGATGCGCCCACACTCGAAGGTATCGAGGCAGACCCGAAGGGGCTGTGATGATGAGGCAAGACGTCACCGCGCTGGCACACCGCGAATCCAGATCGCGATTGCCACGCAGACCATAAACGACAGAAGGACGCGGAGACTCGGGACGGCCTGACGCCGGAACCAATCGGGGTCAGCATGCTCGCTAAGGGACCACCCGCGAACATCCACAGGAATCGCGCGACGGTGGATCAAGCGTGGTGAAATCATCAGTAAGGGATTTGTCATCGACTGCCGCAGCAGGTATAACATGTACCCGGCGGCCAGATTGAAGAATGGCCGGCATCCCGGTTCCCTTGCCCGGGAAATCGCATTTCACGCGGGCTATTTATGGATGCAGTTTCTGACGTTCTGCGCGCTGTGCGCCTGAGCGGCGCCGTGTATCTGAACGGAACCTTCACGGCACCGTGGTGCCTTATAGGCCGCACAGATGCTGCGCTCTGTGCAGAGTATCTGCCGCGATCTGAGCGTGTAATTTCATATCATCTGATCATAGACGGCAGCTGCTGGGCCCAACTTGCAGGCGACCCCGATTCGGTTATTCATCTTAGTGCTGGCGAACTGCTCGTGGTGCCGCAAGGTGAAACGCATCTGATGGGCAGCGCCGTGGATATCTCGCCCACGCCATCGGAGTTGCTATTAGCCGGCCCGTTGGCGGCAACACCCGGTGAGGTGATGACGCTATCCCACGGAGGCGGGGGGGTTACGACTCGCATCGTATGTGGCTTTTTGGCCTGCGACGATATCCTGAGCAACCCACTGCTCTCATCGCTGCCGCGACTCTTCAAGATTGATATGCGCCGCGATCCGCGAGCAGCATGGCTTGAGTGCTCCCTCAAATTTGCTGCCGACGAAGCGGCGCATTCGCGTGCGGGCGGTACGATCGTCCTCGCCAGACTGTCCGAACTCCTGTTTGTCGAGGCGGTCCGTAGTTGTATTGAAGCGCTACCTGCCGACCAGACAGGATGGCTGGCCGGCGTGCGCGATCGCTATGTGGGACGTGCGCTTTCGTTGCTCCATGCTCAATCAGTCCACCCCTGGACCGTTGATGAGCTTGCGCGCAAGGTGGGGTTGTCGCGCTCCGCGTTGGCGCAACGCTTTACCGACCTTCTTGGACAACCGCCAATGCAGTACCTGGCGCGATGGCGCATGCAGATCGCGGCGCAGGAACTCCTGATCGGCAGTAAGTCACTCGCCGCTGTAGCGGAGCACATTGGTTACGAGTCGGAGGCAGCGTTCAGTCGAGCCTTCAGGCGGGAATTTGGAATGCCGCCGGCAGGCTGGCGCAAGAGCAAAGGAAAGATGAATGGCGCTGCCGAATCTGCGCAGGCCGCACTCGGCGTGACTGGTATCACGCCACCACCGGAGCAGTGACACCGACTGCTAAACGCAACGGTGCTTCGACAACACCAGCCAGCGCACGATCTGATCGGTAGCTCATTGCGCCGATTGGCCAAATCGCTATCATGCCCCCTGCCATGCCCGACGCAACGTTCATTCACACGCTTCAAAGCTGACCAGGCGTTTCGGTCATATCTCCCGGCGGCCCGATCATAGAACCTCTCGTCTCCCGATCGTACATTTGAGCGTACCGGAATGCCAGATCAGCCATGTGGTTCTGGCCGGTAGATGAACATTCACAGCTCGACCGCACGTCGGTCCGTATTGGGAGAAATGCCATGAACGCAGTATCGCGACTCTCTGACCGCGATCGTTACGCCCGGTGCATTCGCGCCTCAAAGATGGTCAGTTGGGACATCGACCGTGACGTGATCGGAGGCCGCACCTTTGACACTTCTCAGAAATATCTGCCCGACGGGCTCTCACTGGCTCCGAATTTCATTACGCTCTCCGAGAGCGAGAAGCGTTTCGTCAGCCAGATTCAGGGACGCACGTATGCCAACGTGTTCGGACTGGTAGAGCGCTTCATCAACGCCAAGATGCTGGAAGTCAGCCGTGACTATTGGCTCGGCGACCAGGTGGCGCTTGAGGCGCTGGTCCGATTCAGCGACGAGGAACTTAAGCATCAGGCGCTGTTTCGTCGCATCGACGAGATGATCGGTGAAACCCTTCCCCCCGGCTATCGCTTCGACGTCGAACCAAATGCCGTTGCCTCTGTAGTCCTCGGGAAAAGCACGTGGGCCGTATTGGCGCTGACGCTGGATATCGAACTATTCAGCCAGCTCCACTACCGCCAGAGTATCGATCCAGACGATCAGCTATCGGAGCTATTCAAGAACGTGTTCCTCTACCATTGGAAGGAGGAGAGCCAGCACGCCATCCTCGACGAGCTCGAATGGGCGCGTCACGACGCCACTGTGACGGCCAGTGATCGCGACAAGGCTGTTGACGAATTCATCGAGTTGGTCGCCGCGATCGACGGCATTCTGCAGGCGCAGGCCGCAGCCGACACGCGTTACTTCGTGGCGAACTGCGGCCGCGCAGTCGACGAGGCAGAAACCCTGTCGGTCGAAGCGAATTTCCTCGATGCTTACCGGTGGCAATACATCCACTCGGGCGCACGTCATCCCCATTTCGGGGAGGTCCTTTATAGCCTCATCTCCGAAGACCAGGGCATGCGCATCCAGGCTGCGTTAGCCACACTTCAATGAGAGCGAAGCTGAACAATCCACGTAGGTAAAGGAGATGGAATATGAATGCCGATGCACAGACTAACGAACCGAACATCGTTAATGGCCTCAACGTCGACGACTTGTTCGTCCTGATTGAAGGCGTCAAGGGCGATGCCTCGAAAGCCACCACAAGCTGGCGCGTAGCGACGACCTGGCAGGGCCAGACCCGGACTCGCGCCGAGGTAGAGGGGTTCTCGATCGGAGGGCAGGATGTGTCGCGCCGGTTCACCATCGATATCGACGAGCCTTGCGAACTCGGTGGTTCGAATAAGTTTGCCAATCCTCAGGAGCATCTGATCGCGGCGCTGAATGCCTGCATAACGGTGGGTTACGTGGCGCAATGCGCCGTCCGCGGGATTACGCTCGAATCCCTGGAGATTGAGACTGAGGGTGAAATCGACCTCAGGGGTTTTCTTGGGATCGACCCGCAAGTGGCAAACGGCTACGAGAGCCTGCGTTATACCGTTCGTATCAAGGGCAGCGGTACTAAGCAACAGTTCGCCGAAATCCATGACGCGGTAATGGCCACGTCTCCCAATGTCTACAATCTGGCGAATGCCGTCGCCTTGAAATCGACTCTTCTGGTCGGGTGAACTTCGCGATGTGGGCGCCGCGACCCGAATCGTTTCCGTCGCGCCGCCTTTTTGAAAATGGAAGGAGGTACCCGTAACGGGGAGAAGCCTCAGCCTTGCTGAGTACTTAGCGCAAAGCCTTCCTGGACAAGATCTAACGGAAAACGGGTAGGTCGCGCCCGCTTGGAAAGAATTAGCTCGGCCGGTCACGCGCGAGCGCACGCCATCATTCAGAGGACTATGAGTGTGCCACCGCGCGCGCTGGCAGGCGTCGAACAGGTCTTGATGGAAGAAACGGCGATGTGGCCCGATGCGGCATAGCACTCTTCCATCTATGGCGCATGGGCCATAGCGTCACGACGTGAACGCGAACGCAATCGTTGCGGCTCTCACGACTTAATCGTCGGCGTCCGTTCGACCCAGCTCGCAAGATAGTCAACCATGCGCTGCGCGGCCTCTCCAGTTGCGCGATGCGCTTGCTGATCGCGGACGGCTCGATGTGCGCCTTCTCCGCCGCCCGCGCAATATTGCGGTGATCGCACACGGCGACGAAAAGCCGCAGCGTTTTGGGGTCGATGTCGCGCATTTGCAGTCTCCAGGTCGCTCGATCAGACATTCCTGATTGGAACGCCACCCGTTCCGAAATACCGCTTTAAGGTTTCGCTGGAATGTCTAAAGTTAGCACAACGCCGGCGACCCTACGACCGGCACGAGACAAACGGAGACAGCACCATGCCCTCGTTCCCCACGGACGTCGTCATTCGCGAAGTCGGCCTGCGCGACGGCCTGCAAAGCATCCAGACGATTCTTCCCACGAAACGCAAGATCGAATGGATCGGCGATGCCTACGCCGCCGGCCAGCGGGAAATCGAAGTCGGCTCGTTCGTTCCCGCGCGCCTTCTGCCGCAACTGGCGGACACCGCTGAACTCGTCGCCTACGCGAAGACGCTGCCGGGCCTCGTCGTCTCGGTGCTCGTGCCGAATCTCAAAGGCGCCGAGCGCGCCATCGAAACCCAGGCCGACCTGCTGCTCGTGCCGCTCTCAGCGAGCCATGCGCACAGCCTCGCCAACCTGCGCAAAACGCCCGATGAAGTCGTTGCCGAAGTGGCGCGCATCCGGGCCGCACGCGATGCGGCCGGTTCAAAGACGCTGATCGAAGGCGGCATCGGCACGGCGTTCGGCTGCACGATCCAGGGCCACGTCAACGAGGCCGAAGTGCTGCGCTGCATGCAGGCTTTGCTCGATGCAGGCGCGGATCGCGTGAGCATCGCCGATACGGTCGGCTACGCCGGCCCCACCGCCGTGCGCGATCTGTTCGAGAAGGCCCGCAAGATTGCCGGCGAGCGCTTCTGGTGCGGCCACTTCCACGACACGCGCGGCCTCGCGCTCGCCAACGTGTACGCGGCGCTCGAAACCGGCGTCGCACGCTTCGAT
Organism: Paraburkholderia sp. SIMBA_030; assembly: GCF_046535245.1. NCBI lineage: Bacteria > Pseudomonadati > Pseudomonadota > Betaproteobacteria > Burkholderiales > Burkholderiaceae > Paraburkholderia > Paraburkholderia sp. SIMBA_030. Next base: position 125,722 of record NZ_JAWRXB010000019.1, on the reverse strand, counting down.
GCGACGCTCGCCGGCATCGGCGGTTGCCCGCATGCGCCGGGCGCGAGCGGCAACGCAACGAGCGAGGACCTGGCGTTCATGCTCGCCGGCATGGGCATCGAAACCGGCATCGATATTCCCGCCTTGCTGGCACTGCGTGCGAAGGTCGCGCGGTGGCTCGAAGGCGAAACGCTTCACGGCGCGTTGTGGCTCGCCGGACTGCCCAAAACCTTCGCGGTTCCGGCTGCGCTCAACGCTTGAGGACATCATGAGCAACAACACCCGACTTCCCCTCGACGGCGTGCGCGTCATCGAATTCACGCACATGGTCATGGGGCCGACGTGCGGCATGATCCTCGCCGATCTCGGCGCCGAGGTCATCAAGATCGAGCCGCCCGGCGGCGACAAAACCCGCAAGCTGCCGGGTCTGGGCATCGGCTTCTTCCGCTCGTTCAATCGCAACAAGAAGAGCGTCGTGCTCGACATCAACACGCCGGAGGGCAAGGAAGCGGCGGTGGAACTGATCGGCACCTGTGACGTGATGCTCGAAAACTTCCGCCCGGGGTTGATGGCAAAGCTGGGCCTCGACTACGACACGCTTTCGAAGCAATACCCCGGCCTCATCTACGTGTCGCACAAGGGCTTTCTGCCCGGGCCGTACGAGAAGCGCCTCGCGCTCGATGAAGTCGTGCAGATGATGGGCGGCCTCTCCTACATGACGGGCCCGATCGGTCGGCCGCTGCGCGCGGGAACGTCGGTGAACGACATCATGGGCGGCATGTTCGGCGCGATTGGCGTGCTCGCCGCGTTGCGTGAGCGTGAAAGCACCGGCCAAGGCCAGGAAGTGCAGAGCGCACTCTTCGAGAACTGCGTGTTCCTGAGCGCGCAGCACATGCAGCAATACGCGATGACCCGCGAGCCGCCACCGCCGATGCCCGCGCGGGTGTCGGCGTGGAGCGTCTACGACGTGTTCACGCTGGCGGAAGGCGAGCAGCTTTTCATCGGCGCGGTCAGCGACAAACAGTTCATCACGCTGTGCGACGTGCTTGAACGCCCGGATCTGCCAGCCGAGCCGCGCTTCGCGACCAATGCGTTGCGCGTTGCGATCCGCCCTGAGTTGCTCGAAGTTCTCGGCACCATTCTCAAGGATCATCGCGTTGAAGAACTTTCGCCGAAGCTCGAAGCAGCCGGCATTCCGTACGCGCCGATCGTGCGGCCCGAGCAACTGCTCGACGACCCGCATCTGAAGGCAAGCGGCGGCCTTGTGCCGATGGAAACCGAAGACGGCAGCATGACCGAAGTCGTGCTCCTGCCGCTGACGATGGGTGGCCGGCGTCCAGGCGTGCGCCACGCGCTCGCGCGCGTCGGCGAGCACACGCAGGAAGTGCTGTCGCGTCTGAAGAGTCGAGTGAGCGCATGAGCTTCCGCGCTGAAAGCGCATCGAATCACGGAGCATACGAAATGGCAGATCTCTTTGAAAATCCGATGGGCCTGATGGGATTCGAGTTCGTCGAATTCGCGTCGCCCACGCCGAACACGCTGGAGCCGGTGTTCGAGAAGCTCGGCTTCACACTCGTGGCGCACCATCGTTCGAAGGATGTCGTGCTGTATCGGCAGGGCGGCATCAACTTCATCGTCAACCGCGAGCCGAAGAGCCCGGCCGCTTACTTCGCGGCGGAACACGGGTCGTCGGCGTGCGGTCTCGCATTTCGCGTGAAGGACTCGCATGCGGCGTATGCGCGAGCGCTCGAACTCGGCGCGCAGCCGCTCGACATGCCCACCGGGCCGATGGAACTGCGCTTGCCCGCGATCAAGGGCATCGGCGGCGCGCCGCTCTATCTGATCGACCGCTTCGAGGACGGCGAATCGATCTACGACATCGACTTCAGGTTTGTCGAAGGCGTGGACCGGCGTCCGGAAGGCTATGGACTGAAGCTCGTCGATCACCTCACGCACAACGTCTATCGCGGACGCATGGCGTTCTGGGCGGGCTACTACGAGAAGCTCTTCAACTTCCGCGAGATCCGGTACTTCGATATCTCGGGCGAATACACGGGCCTCACGTCGAAAGCGATGACGGCCCCGGACGGCAAGATCCGCATTCCGCTGAACGAGGAATCGTCGAAGGGCGCGGGGCAGATCGAAGAGTTCCTGATGAAGTTCAATGGCGAGGGCATCCAGCACGTGGCGCTGCTCTCCGACGACCTGCCGGCGACGATCGACAAGCTCGCGATGGCCGGCGTCCCGCTCATGACCGCGCCGGGCGAGTCGTACTACGAGATGCTGGAGGAACGCCTGCCGGGTCACGGCCAGCCGGTCCCGGAGCTTCAGACGCGCGGCATCCTGCTCGACGGCGACACGAGCGGGGAGAGGCCGCGCCTCCTCCTGCAGATCTTCTCGGACACGCTGCTCGGCCCCGTTTTCTTCGAATTCATTCAGCGCAAGGGCGACGACGGCTTCGGCGAAGGCAACTTCAAGGCGCTCTTCCAGTCGATCGAACGCGATCAGATCCGCCGGGGTGTCGTCGGCCAGAACTAGCTTCCAATCGCGGGCCGTGCGCGAGCAGCATGCGGCCCATCACCTTCATACCGGCAGGCATGCACACAAAAGAATGCCGCCAGTGCACAAAGCAGGAGACAGACATGCAGCAGACCGTCACCGCGGGTAGCCCCCCGCTTGCGTCGCCGAACGTTCGCATCGGCATCGACCCCGGCGCGGAAATCTCCGCGCGCATGGATCGACTGCCCATCACGCGACATCTCTGGATGCTCGTGTTTCTCATTTCGCTCGGCGGCTTCTTTGAAGTCTATGACCTGATTTTCACCGGCTATATCGCGCCGGGCATGGCGAAGAGCGGTCTCCTCAAGACCACGACGAGCGCGTTCTTCGGCTTCACCGGCATCGCCGGCTTCATCGCCGCGACGTTCGCGGGGCTCTTCATCGGCACCTTCGGGTTCGGCTGGCTGCCGGACCGCTACGGGCGCCGCGCCGTGTTCACCTTTTCGCTGCTGTGGTACTCGGTCGGCTCGGCGATCATGGCCTTCCAGACGACGCCCGAAGGCGTGATCCTGTGGCGCTTCATCACGGGCATCGGCGTGGGGGTGGAGATCATCACGATCGACAGCTACGTCACCGAACTGGTCCCGCAACACATGCGCGGCCGCGCGATGGCATTCAACCAGATGGTGATGTTCGCGGCCGCTCCGGTCGCGGCGATCCTCTCGTACTGGCTCGTGCCGACGACCTTGTTCGGCGTCGACGGATGGCGTGTCGTAGTGCTCGCGGGATCGATCGGTGCGGTGCTCGTATGGTTCATCCGCCGCTCGGTACCGGAAAGCCCGCGCTGGCTCGCGACGCACGGCCATGTGGAGAAGGGCGAGCGGGTCGTGTCGAAGATCGAGGCGGCCGTCATGCGCCAGACAGGCAAGCCACTGCCGCCGCCGCCGCTTCCGGTGATCGAGCAGCCCGCGCATCGACGCGCGTCGTTTGCGGAGTTGTTGCAGCAGCCGTACCGCTCGCGTCTCATCATGCTGATCATCTTCAACTTCTGCCAGGCGGTCGGCTATTACGGCTTCGCCAACTGGGTGCCGACGCTTTTGATCGGCCAGGGCATCACCGTGACGAAGAGCCTGCTGTATTCTTTCATCATCGCGTTCGCGATGCCGGCGGGCCCGATGCTCGCGATGCTCTACGCCGACAGGATCCAGCGTAAATGGCTGATCGTCGGCGGGGCGCTTGCGGTGATCGTTTGCGGCTTGGCCTTCGGGCAAGTGAAGGAAGTCGTGCCGCTCATCATTCTGGGCGTGCTGATCAGTCTGGCCGGGCAGACCATCTCCGTGTCCTTCCACGCTTACCAGGCGGAACTCTTCCCAACGGCGGTGCGCTGCCGTGCAAGCGGTATCGTGTATTCGGTCAGCCGCATCGGGGCGATGATGTCGGGATTCTTCATCGCATTCCTGTTACGGGATTTCGGCGTCGCGGGTGTGTTCGCCGGCATCACCGGTTGCATGCTGGTCGTTGCTGTCGCGATCGGCGTGTTTGGACCCAGGACCAACGGTGTTCGACTTGAGGAGCTGAATCGGTGAGTTCTATAACGACTCCAGTTCCGCTTTCGTGCTCACGCCGTAGACGCAGTTTTCATACCGGAGACCATCGTGTATCAGTCACCTTCGCAGCCGTCTGATCCGTCGAGGACGGTGCGCTTTGATGGTCGAATTTTGTTCCTGTCGCAGAACGCGAGCGTAATCGAGCGGCAACTGCTGTCGCGGGCCGGATCGTCAGTCTCGAGAAATTGCGAGCATCGTCGAAGAGCAACTGAATGGGGGCGTCAGGTCCAGCGGTCGAGTCGCCTTTTTCGCAGACCGACTTTTCAAACAGTATCGGCCATGAAGCGTCATTCGTCGTCGCGTTGGGCGGGACAGATTTTCACTTCATGCTCAAACCTTTGCTGACGCCTGCATCTGTTCCGCAGGCTGTGCCCGATCCCGCCGTTCTTTCCGACCGGCTGTATTGCCAGGCCTGATCTTGAACCAGATCGAATACATGGCCGGCAGGAACACAAGGGTCAGAATCGTCCCTGCGAAAGTGCCGCCGATCAGCGTGTAAGCGAGGGTCCCCCAGAACACCGAATGGGTCAGTGGGATGAATGCCAGGATCGCCGCCAGCGCGGTCAGGATCACCGGCCGGGCACGCTGCACGGTTGCTTCAACGAGTGCGTTGAACGGATCCAGGCCCGCCTGCTCGTTCTGGTGGATCTGCCCGATCAGTATCAGCGTGTTACGCATCAGGATTCCCGACAGCGCAATGAGGCCGACCAGCGCGTTGATGCCGAATGGCTGCCGGAAAAGAATCAGGGTGGGCACCACGCCGATCAGCCCCAACGGACTGGTCAGGAACACCATGACCATCGCGGAGATCGAGCGCACCTGGAAGATGATGATAAGCAGAGTGATCGCCAGCATGATCGGGAACAGCGGCAACATGGCCGTCGTCGCCTTGGCCGATTCTTCGATGGAGCCCGCCTGCTCGATGCGATAGCCGCCGGGCAGTTTGGCGATGATGGGCTGAAGCTGCCTGGTGATCGCCGTGGATACGTCCGGCGGCTGCAGGTTGTCGGCAATATCGCCGCGCACCGTGATCGTCGGCATGCGATCGCGCCGGCGCATGATCGGCTCCTCCATGCGCACATCGACCTTGCCGACCTGCGATAGCGGAATACGCTGCCCGTTGGCGCCAGCCAGTGTGAAGTCGCCGATCCTGGCGGGATCGAGACGAACATCGCCGGCCGAACGCGCCATCACCTGCACAGTGCGAATGTCCTCGCGCACGGTGGTAACAGGCACGCCGCTCAGCAAAAACTGTAGTTGCTGTGCCACGGCGCTGGAGGTCAGTCCTACTGCCTGCAATCGATCCTGCTGCAAGGTGAAGTGCAAGGTGGGCGTGCGCGTGCCCCAGTCGTTGTTGACCGTGCGCATCATCGGGCTGGCATCCATCACCTGCTGAACGTCCGCCGCGATGCTGCGCAGCTTGTCCGGATCTGGACCGGAGATACGGTAGGCAACGGGGAACGGCGAATACGGACCGAATACAAGTTGCGTGACGCGCACGCGCGCCTCGGACGCGAGGCCATCGGCGACGGCCTGGCGCAATCGCAACTTCAACGCATCGCGCTCTTCCTGGTTGTCGGTGCGAACCACGATCTTGGCAAACGACGGATCAGGCAGTTCCGGTCCCATCGCCAGGTAAAAACGCGGCGCACCCTGGCCGATGTATGCAGTGACGATCCTGGCTTCCTTCTGCCTGGCGAGCCACGCTTCCACCTTCGCCGCGGCAGCGCTGGTTTGATCGATCGACGTGCCGTAGGGCATCTGCACTTCGACCAGCACTTCAGGACGGTCGGAGATGGGAAAGAATTGTTTCTTGACCACCGCCATGCCGAGTATGGTCACGGCGAAGAGACCCACGACGGAACCGGCGACCAGCCATTTGCGCGCAATAACGCGACCCAGCAGCTGACGGAAACGGTTGTAGCGCGGCGTGTCGTAGATCGCGTCGTGGCCGCCTTCGACCTTCTTGAAATCGGGCAACATCTTCACGCCAAGGTAAGGCGTGAACGCCACCGCCACCACCCAGGATGCAACCAGCGCAACGCCGACGATCCAGAACATGTTGCTGGTATATTCGCCGGCGGTGGATCGCGCGAAGCCATTGGGCATGAAGCCCACGGCCGTCACCAGCGTGCCCGCCAGCATGGGCGCCGCCGTGTGGCTCCACGCATAGGCGGAAGCAGCCACGCGGCTGTAACCCTCTTCCATCTTCACGACCATCATTTCGATGGCGATGATGGCGTCGTCCACCAGCAAGCCCAGCGCCAAAATCAGCGAACCCAGAGTGATGCGGTCGAAGTTTTTGCCGGTGGCGGCCATCACCACGAAGACCGCCGCCAGCGTCAACGGCACGGCCGCGGCAACTACCAGGCCCACGCGCCAGCCCATGCTCACGAAGCTCACCAGCATCACCACCAGCAGCGCGACGAAAAACTTGAGCATGAACTCATCGACCGCGGAGCTGATGTTGACGGCTTGATCCGTGACCTTGCTCAGGCTCATGCCCAGCGGCAGTCCGGCGTTGATCGCACCGACCTCGCTGTCCAGCGCCTTGCCGAGATCAAGCCCGTTCCAGCCGTCGCGCATGACGATACCCAGCAGCAACGAAGGTTCGCCATTGTTGCGGATCAAGAAGGTCGCCGGATCTTCATAGCCCCACTTGACGGTGGCGATGTCCGACAGCTTCAGCGTGCGACCTCGCGCAACAACGGGCGTGTCGCGAATTTTTTGCAACGAGTCGAAGGCGCCGTCCAGGCGAATGAACACCTCCGGTCCCCTGGTCTCCACGGAGCCGGCCGGCGTCAACGCGTTCTGGCTGTTGAGCGCGGCGAACACGTCCTGCGGACTCACGCCCAGCGTGGCCAGGCGATCATGCGAGAACTCGACGTAGATTTTCTCCGCCTGCTCGCCGATGATGTTGACCTTCTTCACGCCTGGCACGTGCAACAAACGCTGGCGCTGCGATTCCGCATCACGCACCAGCAGGCGCTGCGGTTCGCCCTTGGCCTTGAGTGCGAACAGCGCAAACGTGACATCCGCGTATTCGTCGTTGACCATCGGCCCGATCACACCTGGAGGAAGGTTGTTTATCTCGTCGCCAACTTTTTTTCGGGCCTGGTAGAACTGCTCCTGCACTTCCGAAGGCGGCGTGCTGTCGAGCAAGGTCAAGGTCGTGAAGGCCAGGCCGGGTCGTGTGTAAGTTTCGGTACGGTCGTACCAGCGCAGTTCCTGCATGCGCTTTTCGATCTTTTCGGCGACCTGGTCCTGCATTTCCTGCGCGGTGGCGCCGGGCCAGGCGGTGATGATGGTCATCACCTTGACCGTGAAGGCGGGATCTTCCGCACGGCCCAGCTTGAAGAATGAAACAAGCCCGGCCAACGAGATCAGGCAGATCAGGAACAGGGTGATGGAGCGCTCGCGCACAGCGAGCGCGGAGAGATTGAAACGACCTTCGCTCACGGACTCACTCCCTCGCTTGCCATGGCGACGGCCTGGCTTGCCACCCGCACCGGCTCACCTTCGTGCAGCAGATGTGCGCCGAGCGCCACGACTCGATCGCCTTGCTTGAGTTGACCGGCGACGCGCGCGCTGTCGTCATCCAGATGCTGGACAACGACCGGCTGCCAGGACACCTTGGCCGGGTTACCGTTGATGACCCACACGCCAGGCCCCTTGCCCGCGTCGAACAGGGAACCCAGCGGAACCTGCAAGCCCCCCTGCACGGAAACATGTCCATCGGGAATCTGGATCGTCGCCGTGGTGCCCAACGGTGCGCTGGCCAGTTCGCCTTGCAGCACATACCGCGCTTCAAAGGTGCGGGTCAGTGGATCGGCGGCATCCGACAGTTGCCGCAGCGTGGCCGGCACGCTAACGCCTTCCTTGCCGAAGAGCGCGGCTTGCGCGACGGAACCGAACGCGGGGCGCAAGGTTTCCGGTAGCTGGACAACGGCCTCGCGGGGCCCGGCGTGGGCCAGGCGCACCACGGTCTGGCCGGCGCTGACGACCTGGCCCGGTTCGGCCAGCGTTTCCATGACGACACCATCGCCGTCTGCCACCAGCTCGGCGTAGCCTGTTGCATTGTTGGCAACCCCGGCCTCGGCTTCGGCCGCACTGAGCTGCGCTTTGGCTGCATCCGCCGCCGCCTTGACCTGGTCGTAGGCCGAAGCCGAGATCGCGCCGGTGCCGCGCAGGTCGCGGTAGCGGGCTTCGTCCTGCGCCGTCTGCTGCGCCCGCGCTCGCGCGGCCGCAACTGCCTCCTGCTGCGCCTGCGCAGCGAGCTTCAGATCGACGGGGTCGATGCGCATGAGCGGCTGGCCGCGCTTGACGGTTTGCCCCGCATCCACAAGCCGCTTGAGCACCTTGCCAGCGACGCGAAACCCGAGGTCACTCTGCACCCGGGCGGCTACGGTCCCTGTGAACGAACGCGACGCTGGAGCCGCGCTCTGGACGATGGCGACACGCACCATCGGCGCCTCCGTGCGCGGATCGGATGGTGCTTTTGCGCCGCACGCGACTAGCGCAAATGGCAAGGCACAGACGACGGTAGAGGTGGCGAGGCGACGCGAGAGCATGAAAGTCCGATCGACGAAGTGATGATGGCTTTCATTATGGTTCTAGTGACCAATATAGTCAATAGTCACAAACGCTTGGTTTCAGGGCGACAGGCTGCGGAGCACCAGACTGGCCAGCTGCGCCGGCGCCTCCACTATGTAATCGAAGCTGTGCTGCAGGATGAGCGGGTTGAGGTAGGGGCGCATGACCAGGTAGATCGCCATCGCGGTCTCGTCGAGCGGCGTCTTGCGCTCGAAGTCCCCGCTCTGCCGGCCCTCCTGCAGGATGTCCTGAAGCAGTTTCTGGATGCGTTCTTCATAGGCGAGCGTCGCCTGCCAGTGCTCGGTGGCGGCCGACGCGGCAATCTCGTAAAGCTTGCGGTCCTGCGAGAACAGGCGAAGGCTGGCCTCGACGATCGCCTTGAACATCCGCCGCAGCTTCTCGGGTGGCCGGTCGGCGCCATCAACGGCCGCTTTGACCTCGCCTTCGATCTCGCGCAGGCAGTTCGCACAGATCATTTCGCCAATAGCCTGCTTGGACTCGAAGAACTTGTAGATATACGCCTTGGAAAAGCCGATGGCCTTGGCAAGATCGGAGACGGTTGTCTTCTCGTAGCCATACCGACTGAAGTGCTCGGTGGCCGCCGCAACGATTTGATCGCGCACGTCGTGGTCGGCAGGGCCACGGGCCGAAACGGGATAGGTGATTGCATTTTTCATGGTTCGCAGCTTACCGCTGCTCTCAGGAATCGACAACAAGTGACTAAAATGTATTATAGTCACAATCACTTGTTTTCCTCGCCGGAAGAAGCCCATGCTGCCAAAACGCACCCTTGCCATGCTCATCGCCGCCAGCCTCTCGGCAGGCTGCGCCGTCGGTCCGGACTATGTCCGGCCAAACGTATCCATGCCCGAGCGGTTCGAGGGGCAGGCCGCGGTCAAGCAGCGGCAGGCGACGGCCACCGCCGACCTCGTTACATGGTGGACCGGGTTCAGCGATCCGCAACTGACACGATTCGTCGCTCTTGCGCTGGAGCAGAACCTTGACCTCGTGCAGGCATCCGCTCGCGTCGCGCAAGCGCGTGCAGGACTTGGGGCGGCGAATGCCGCGTTGCTGCCTTCCGGCAATGTCAGCGGCCAGGCCGCCAGAGTCTTTCAATCCGTTGAAACGCCCCTGGGGCGGGTCTTGAACTCGACGCCAGGCTTCGACCGCTACGGCAACGATTACGAAGCCAATCTTGGCGCGAGCTGGGAACTGGATGTGTTTGGAGGGCTGCGTCGTGGACGGGAAGCGGCGCTTGACGAGTACCAGGCTTCGGAAGCGGGCGCAGCTGCCACGCGCCTGGCTGTGGCGGCACAGACCGCCGACATCTACATCAGCATCCGTGGCTTGCAAGCCCGTCTGAAGGTTGCCCGGCGGCAGGTGCAGACCCGGCAGGATCTGCTTTCAACGATCAACCTTCTGTATGGCAAGGGGTTGGCGGCCGAGCTTCAGGTGAGGCAGGCCGAGGGGGCGCTTGCCCAGGTCCGGGCCTCCGTCCCCGTCCTCGAGACGGGTCTGGACGCGGCTATGAACGCACTGGACGTGATGCTGGGTGCGCAGCCCGGCACGCATCGGGAAGAGCTGGCCGATGCTGGCGACATCCCGGCCGCCCCGCAGATCGCGGCCACCGGATCGCCGGGTGAGTTGCTCAGGCGCCGGCCTGACCTGATCGTGGCCGAGCGGCGCCTCGCCGCATCGAATGCACGCATTGGTGTCGCCATCGCCGAGTACTACCCGAAGCTCTCTCTCAGTGGACTGATCGGCAGCGCGACATCAATGGCCAGCGGCAATCTGTTTTCGAGCGGCGCCAATCAGGCAGCCGGCGTGCTGGGGCTGCGCTGGCGTCTGTTCGACTTCGGCCGCATCAATGCGCAGATCAGTCAGGCCAAGGGCCAGGAGGCCGAGATGCTGGCTGCGTATCGGCTTGCCGCACTCCATGCAACTGAGGACGTGGAGAACGCTTTCTCGGCCCTGGTCAAGCGCGAAGAACAGGCTGCCGTGCTCAGCCAGGGAGTGGACTCGCTTGGCCGCGCGCGAGCGGCCTCGTTTGCAGCCTATCAGAAAGGTGTCGTCAGTCTCATCGAAGTCCTGCAGGCCGACGAAAACCTGCTACGTGCCTCTGATGAGCGCGCGCAGGCGCAAACCGAATCAGCACGTGCCGCGGTCGCTGCCTTCAAGGCACTCGGGGGTGGGTGGCAACCCGGCGAATCGGAAGCAATCGCAATCAGGTAGTGACCGCATGCGCCGATAGTGTCCAGGAGGGAGCATGGAATTTCGCCATCTTCGTTGTTCGATGGCCGTTGCTGGGGACGCCGTTTCGCCCGTGCATGGGAACGGCGTCTGTCGAACGGTCCCTGCTGATAACACAGCGAGACACCTGTGTGCATGCCACGTAAACGATTAAGCCGGGATGAAGCCCGCGAACAGACTCGCCTGCGCCTGCTCGACGCAGCGGCCCTGCGCATTGCAAGGAAAGGGCTGGCTGCGACCAGCGTGGAGGACATCGCCGCCTGCGCCGGCTATACCCGCGGCGCGTTCTATTCGAACTTCAACAGCAAGAACGACCTGTTCCTCGAACTGCTCCGTCGCGATCATCAGAACGTCCAGGAAAACTTGCGGAAGCTGCTGGATGCAGACCCGCTCAGCGAGGGGCTGCAAAAGCAGCTCACCTCGTTATACGCACAGCGTTATCGTGACGAGGGCAACTACATCATCTGGGCAGAAGCGCGTCTGCACGCCATGCGTGACGCGAAATTCCGGCAACGCATGAACGCCCTGTGTCTGGAAAAGCGCGATATGGTCGCGTCCTTCATCGAACATTTCCGCAAACGCGTCAACATGCAGTCGCCAGGTCCTTGCACCGACTACGCGCTCGCCGCCATCGCATTGATGGACGGCATGCTCTACTTCAACTTGACCATGCCCAACGAACTGCCGAACGCTTCGTCCGAAGCGGTTCTGTGCAATATCTTTACAAAGATCTTCAGTTTGGAAGTTTGAAACGGCAATAAAAAACGCATCATCGCGGAGTCTTGAGTTTGCGCGAGTTTGCTTATCTCGACCCAGTTTTGCGAGGTTGTCCAACACATGTGGCCGGATTCAGCAGCAACGAATTCTGCGCGCCGATACAGCTCTTTAAATGGATCGCAGGAAGGCTGCGGACACGCCCAGCCGTAGATCCGAGGGCAGGTTTTTCCGCGAACGCGCGATCTCCTTGGTGAGCTGCATCACCGTGCGGCACGCCAGCGTCAGTTCGCCGTGGGGAGACATAGCCAGCGCAATGAAGCGCGGCACAGGCGGATCGACCACCATCGACGACTGCAACCGACATTCCTTTTCAAGATTGGCGATGGCGTAAGGTCCGAGCAACGCATAGATTCCGCCATCTGCCTCTTCTCCAATATGGACTCAGCCCGCGAATGTGAGGGCTTCTTCTGAAAAGCTCGGCGGCGAAGAACGGTAACGTCGGCCACACCTGTCGAGCCACGAATTTCGTCGAAGTCGGTGACGGGGGAAGGACAGCGCGCCTTCGGAGATGATGGTTTTGAGTTCTTGAGGAATCTTTATGGCGTAGCGATGTTTTTCTATAAGAGGTAGCGGCCATCAGGACCGCTGCCGAAAGCATGTTTTGACTTAGCGTACGAGGCACGGACGCTTGTTATCGAACTTCCAGTTCGGAATCAGGAACTGCATGGCGATGCCGTCGTCGCGGGCGCCAAGGCCATGTTGTTGGTACAGCGCGTGGGCCTTGTCCAGCTCGTCCAGATCGAGCTCGACGCCAAGGCCCGCCTTTTCCGGCACTTTCACTTTGCCGCCCACGATCTGCAACGGATTGCGGGTCAGGCGCTGACCGTCCTGCCAGATCCAGTGGGTATCGATGGCGGTGATCTGGCCGGGCGCGGCGGCGGCAACCTGGGTGAACATCGCGAGTGAAATATCGAAGTGGTTGTTCGAATGCGAGCCCCACGTCAAACCCCACTCATTGCACATCTGCGCGACCCGGACGGAGCCTTGCATCGTCCAGAAGTGCGGGTCGGCGAGCGGGATGTCCACCGCTTGCAACTGGATGGCGTGGCCCATCTGGCGCCAGTCAGTCGCGATCATGTTGGTGGCGGTCGGCAAGCCGGTGGCGCGGCGGAATTCAGCCATCACTTCGCGGCCGGAATAACCGTTCTCGGCGCCGCACGGATCTTCCGCGTAGGCCAGTACGTGGTGTTTGTCGCGGCACAGACGAACTGCTTCGGCAAGCGACCACGCGCCATTCGGGTCAAGCGTCACGCGCGCCTTCGGGAATCGTTCGGCAAGTGCCGTCACCGCTTCGATTTCGGCATCGCCGGACAGCACGCCGCCTTTGAGCTTGAAGTCGTTGAAGCCATAACGCGCTTGAGCGGCTTCGGCGAGGCGCACCACCGCTTCGGGCGTCATGGCTTGTTCGGTGCGAAGGCGCTCCCAATCGTCGCGGCCGTCTGCCCCGTTTGCGTACGGCAGATCGGTTTTGTTCCGGTCGCCGATGTAGAACAGATAGCCGAGCATTTCGACTTCGTCGCGCTGCTGGCCTTCGCCGAGGAGTGCGGCAACCGGTACGCCCAGATGTTGCCCGAGCAAATCGAGCAACGCCGCTTCGAGCGCGGTCACTGCATGGATGGTCGTGCGCAGGTCGAAAGTCTGCAAGCCGCGTCCGCCGGCGTCGCGGTCGGCGAACTGCGTGCGCGCTTTGTTGAGCACGGCCTGAAGGTTGCCGATCGACTGACCCACGACGAGCGGACGCGCATCGTCGACGGTCTTGCGAATGCTCTCGCCGCCGGGGACCTCACCGACACCGGTGTTGCCGGCGCTGTCGCGCAGAATCACGATGTTGCGCGTGAAGAACGGGCCATGTGCGCCGCTCAGGTTCATCAACATGCTGTCTCGACCGGCGACTGGAACGACGCGCAATTCGGTGACCGTCGGCGTGGCGTTCGATTGAGAAGTAGGTGTGGACATGAGAGTTGGACCAGGTAAGTTAGGAATCCGACCGGCAGGCGTGGTCCTGGATTGCGGCGCCAGGCGTAAACACAAGTGCCGGTACAGGCATCGAAAAGAAAGTTGGAAGCGCGTGGCTCATGATGTGCTATTTCGTGCAGTCAGTGGGCTTCGCTATGCACGGTGTCCGCCAGCGCGTCACGCGTCGCGAAACGATTGCGGGTGAGGAAGCCGGCTGCCGCAGCGATGAGCGATGCCACGCCCAGCCCGTACAGGCCGCCGGAAATCGAGCCGGTGTGCTGCTGCAGATAGCCGAAAGCGGCCGGCGCGAAGAACCCGCCGAGGTTGCCGACCGAGTTGATCAACGCAATCACGCCGGCTGCGACGCGTGCGTCCAGATAACCCTGCGGAATCGGCCAGAAAAGCGATGAGGCAGCCTTGAACCCGATCGCGGCGAAGCAAATCGCCACGAACGACAGAACAGGATTGCCGGACGTCGAAGCAAACAGCCCGCAAGCCGCGATGACGAGCGCTGCCGCGAGCCATGCCTGCTGGAAGCGCCACTTCGCCGACAACACCGCAAAACAGTACATCGCAACCATGGCAATGAGCCACGGAATGGCGTTGAACATGCCGACTTCGAAGTCCGAGAGTCCGCCCATCTTTCTGATAATCGTCGGTAGCCAGAAGGTGGCTGCGTAGATCGTCAGTTGAATCGCGAAGTAGAGGAAACAGAACAGCAGGATTTGCGGGTCCTTCAGCAGTTTCGCCGTCGGCAGGCGCGCAGCGCCGAGCGCGTCGCGCTCGGCCTGCTCAGCGGCGATGGTCGTGGCGAGAATCGCCTGTTCGTCGGCCGTCAGCCACGTGGCGTCGCGAATACGCGACTTCAGCAACCTCCAGCTCACGGCGCACAGGACGACCGAAAAACCGCCTTCGACGAGAAACATCCACTGCCAGCCGTGCAGACCCAAACCGCGGATCGAAAGAAGGGCACCCGTAATCGGCCCGGAAAGCACCGACGCCAGCGCCGAGCCGGCGAGGAAAACCGCGACGGCCTTGCCGCGCTCTTTCTGCGGCAGCCATTGCGTGAAGTAGAAAACGACGCCGGGGAAGAAACCGGCCTCGGCGACGCCCAGCAGGAAGCGCAGCACGTAAAACGACGTGTCGTTCCAGACGAACGCCATGGCTGCGGCCACGAGACCCCACGTACCCATGATGCGCGTGAGCCAGGCGCGGGCGCCGTACTTCTGCATCAGAACGTTCGATGGCACTTCGAACAGCGCATAGCCGATGAAGAACAAACCGCTTCCGAGTCCGTACGCGGCGGCGCCGATGCCAAGATCCGCCTGCATATGCGAATTGACGAAACCGATGTTCACGCGGTCGATGTAGTTCGCGATAAACATGATCAGGAAGAGCGGCAGCACGTGCCGCTTGACCTTGGAAACCGCGGATTCGAGCGGGCCGGCCGCGATGGCGAGAGCAGATGTCAAGGTTGTCTCCAGTGTCGGCCGCTTCGACGGCCTGATCGAACGCCGCGCGCCGCATCCGGCAGCAGCGGGACATATCTCGCCACGAAACGCGAGATATGTTGTCAGACGACAGTCTACTTTTTTGGCTCGAACTTTCCAACGGAGTGTTTACCCTGTTACTAGGCACCTTGTACGTCACCGGTAGGGTGTGATGTACGGTTCCGGCGCTGAATCTCGCGGGGATAAAATAAGACGTCCGATGACATCGATTTTGCCTGTCGTCGATTTGGACTGCGCTATGATGCCCCTGTCGAGACGTCAGACGACGTTACTTGCACACGCACCGTGTGCTTTTCCAGTTGATGAGTCCACAAGCCACAAAATGAGCAGCCTGACTGAGAAGGTGGTGGCCACCCTTTCCGACGAAATCCGCCGCGGCACCCTGAGGCCGGGAGACCGGATTCCGACCGAGGTCGAGATGATGAAGCAGCTGTCGGTGAGCCGCTCCGTGGTTCGCGAGGCGATTTCGCGCCTGCAGGCGGCGAAAGTTGTCGAGACGCGTCATGGCATCGGCACATTTGTATTGGCACCGGCCGCGGAAGACGCCATGCAGCTGCCTGCCGCCGACCTTTCCAACATGCTCGACGTGATGGCCATCATCGAGTTCCGTATCGACGTCGAGGCCGCCTCGGCCGCTCTGGCGGCGGCGAGGCGCACCGAGCAGAATCTCAAGCAGATTCGCAGCGCGTTAGAGCGTTTCGAGTCCGAACTGGAGCGAAAGAATACCGACGTGCTGGCGCACGACATCGAGTTTCATCTGCAGATCGCGCGAGCCAGCGGGAATCGCTACTTCTTCGACGTTCTCAGCCAGCTCGGCCGCGCGGTGAGCCCGCGCACGCGGCTCGGCTCCGCCGAGATTGCGGAGCTCGACCATATCGAGCACCTGCGCAACGTGCTGAGCGAGCATCAGATGATCTATCGGGCAATCGAGCGTCAGGACCCAGACGACGCGCGTGCCGCCATGCGGATGCACCTGAGCAACAGTCGTGAACGACTTCGGCGCGCACACGAGTCGAGCAAGGCGGGCGTGTAGAGGACGGGGGATTCAACAGCACGCTGTCCGGGACAGAAACGCCGCTGCTTTGGCAATGTTTATACGTTGTTGACACGCCTGAAATTGAAGCATATGATGTTGTTGTATCAACGCTGTATAAACAGTTGGTTGATCATAGGCACTAAACCACAACGAAGGGAACGGGCTCGCGCACGGTTTTTTAGGGGAGCGAGTTCGAAAGGACAAAGATGATGACTATTCAAACTCTTAAGCGCTGGGGGAATAGTCTTGCGGTTCGAATTCCGGCGAGTGTCGCAGCAGAGGCGGCATTTACGGAAGGACAGGAGGTAGACGTCCAGGTGCAGGACGGACAGGTATTGGTGCGTCCGCACACGGCGATCCGGCGTTTTTCTCGCGAACGGTATTTGCAGCAGCTCCGCGAGCGAACGTTGGAACCGCATGAGAGCGTCGACTTTGGCGAACCGCAAGGCTCGGAAATCGGTGGACCCGATGACCCGGCGCGATTCGACAAATGGTAAACAACAATGCAGAACGGAATACCGGAAGCAGGCGACATCATTCGGCTCTACATCGGGCCGAGCAAAGGTAACGAACAAGACGGGTATCGAGCGGTTTTGGTGCTTACTCCCGTCGATATTAACGAACTGACCGGACGCTTTACGGGGCTGCCCATCACTTCCACAGTGAGAGGGTGGGAGACGGAGATTCCGCTCTCCAGTCTTGCTCGGCCAGGTGTGGCGCTCGTGGACCAGATTACGACTCTTTCCTTCAAGGCCAGAGAGTTTCAATCGAGGGACGAACGAGCGACGGATGAGGAGATGGAAGCCGCCAGATATGCGGTAAAAATGTTCCTCGATTTGTAAAGGGAAGGGCGCTCAAAAGGCGCCCTTTTTGTTGAACTTGCCGCCCCAAGGCCGCAACGAGCGCGTCGGTTCTCGCGCGATCTACTCGATGCGCAGAGTAGGGAATTGGACTTAACAGCAGACGACGGGTGGCAGAAAATCGACTTCGACAGCGGGTGGCTGGAAGTCGTCGGATGCCGCCTGCGCAACGCCTGACATGAACGTCATCTCACGACGAGTTGCATGCCGCAGCAAAGAACGAAGACGAGAAGGGCAGCCGCGACTGCCACGTTCAGCGGGTAGCGCATGATTCACCCGACGCTAGTGTTGCAGAGCTTTCATCCTAATCAACTGACGGAAGATGAAAAGCGGGCAATGGGCGGCAATGTGCGAAGGCCAACGTAACGAGCCGGCTTAAACGGCTGTTTTTGTGCGGGAACGCTTCCAGCCGCGCAGGCGTTGCGCCGGGTTGCAATGCGTCTTTGTACCTGTATTGCAACCCGCAAGCGCGCAACTTACGCGCCGCGCCAGGGGCGTGACGGCCACCGTTACCGCGACTGTCACTGCGCGACTGTTACTGCGACACGGCAGGCGGCTGCATGCCCGCCGGCGCGCCGCCGCGCGGCAGCTTGTTCGCCGTGGCCAGGTCTTCCGTGAGACTGGTGCGCAGCGTCGCGATCGCCTGGTCCGGGTTGGCCGGCTTCAACTGCTCACGCGCGAGCGAGTCGTACACGTAATGGCGCAGCATCGGGTCCTGTGTCTTGTTCAACACCTCGTGATAGACCGCGACGATGTCGCCTTCGCGTCCGGTCATCGCATACAGACGGCGCAACTGCTCCAGATCGTTGACCACCGCGAAGCCCGGACCCATCGGCCCGTGAGGCGGCAGCGCGTCGCCGCGATGCGGCTCGCCGCGCCCATGGTCCGCTGCGGGCGGCGGTGGCGCTTCCTGCGCAAGCGCGGCGCTCGCGGCAACGGTCAATACGGCGGCCAACGCCGCGCTCACCCATCCTTTATTCATGATGTCGCTCCCATTGAGACAACACCGGCGCTACAGTGCGCCGGCGCATCAGCAACAATAGTCGACACGGCGTTTCGCAGGGTTACTGACGCTGCGTTGTAACTTACCAAGCCTTGCAGGCCGCCTGGCCGAACCGGTCAAACGAGACCGGCACGGCACAGCCGTCGCCAGGGTGTGCCCGCTGGCGCAATAACGCCGGATAGCGCATGATTGGGACGATGTGCCGTCCGACCCCACAAGCAGCAAGCGTTCGCGGGACGCGCGGCACACGCGAGGCCACCGGTCATATGTCGAGAGAAGTGCAGCGCGGCGATGTCCGGTCGGCGTGTATCCAATACGTTAAGGAGGATTTCGCATGGACCGACCTGACGCCGCCAATCCGTTTGGCGATTTCACCAAAATGCTGGAACAGTTCAAGCTCCCCGGCTTCGACGTGCCCGCCATCATGGAAGCGCGACGCAAGGACGTCGAAGCGCTGGTTCAAGCCAATCAAACCGCTTTTCAAGGCATGCAGTCGCTCGCGCAGAAGCAGGCGGAGATGCTGCGCTCGACGCTAGGCGAATTGCAATCGCTGACGGGGCAGTTATCGAGCGGCGGCGCTGCGCCTTCAGCGAAAACCGCCGAACTGATCCAGCAAAGTTTGCATAAGTCGCTTGCCGATATGCAGCAGCTTGCGCAGGCCGCGTATCAGACGCAAGCCGAGTCGTATGCGGTGATCGCAAAACGTGTGGAAGAAAACGTGCAGGAGCTTAAATCGCTTTTGCAGCAACAGAAGAAGTAAGGACGCATCGCATGGTTCGATGTGAGCACGACGTGGCCTGACGAAGTATCGATGCCGCGGGTCGACCATCGGGTCATCCGCGGCATTTTTTTGTCTAAGTCACGCGGGTTCAAACAGGCCGGTTCCTCCACCTCGACCAGCACGTCGGCTGGCCCGGCCGCCAATACGTCGCCTTCGCCGCAAGTGGTGGCGGCCAACGCGGTGCAGGTCAGTGTCGATTCCGGCGTGAGCGGCGTGCCGAACATGCCGTTCGTCAGCGTGACGATTTGTGCGCCCGGCACCAGCCAGTGCCAAACCATCGATCACGTGCTGGTGGATACCGGCTCGTGGGGCTTGCGCGTGTTCGCGGCGCAATTGCCTGCATCGATGACACTGCCGCAGCAGAAGGACGGCTCGGGCAAGCTGGTCGCCGAATGCATGCAGTTCTTCGACGGCTACACGTGGGGGCCGGTGAAACTTGCCGACTTGCAGATCGCCGGCGAAAAAGCGGCCTCGTTGCCGATCCAGGTGATCGACCCGAGCTACGCTTCGGTGCCGGGCGACTGCTCGGGCGTCGGCTCGCCGCGCAATACGCCGGCTGCCTTGCAGGCCAACGGCGTGCTCGGCATCGGCGTGTTCAAGCACGACTGCAGCGCGAACTGTGTGCTGCAGGCGGTGCCCGCCACTTACTACGGCTGTAACGGCTCGGCGTGCACGGGGATTGCGCTGGTCGAAGCGCTGCAGGTGGCCAATCCGATTCCGTGTACGCCGCCGTCGAGCAGCAGACGACGCCGGGCGGCACCGGTCCTTACGTCGCGTATTGAGCGCTATCGGCGCCGCGCAGCGCGCTTGTGCGGCGCCGTCGCTGCGATGGGTTCGGCTTGTAACGGCGCCACCGGCGGCGCGACTGCCCGCGCGGTCCGCCTGACCTTTTTCACTGCACCAGTGCCGGCGGCCGCCGGCGCTTCCACTTCCCGCGTCTGCGACTTATCGCCTGCCGCCGTAATCACCCGATGCACGAAGTGCAGCTTGTCCACCACCGGCGAGGCCAGCGTGAACGGATAGCCATCGGGCATCCCGAGGCTGCGGTTCAAACTGTTCAGCGCGTACGTAAGCGGAAACCAGCGCTTCATCAGATTCTCGAAGCTGGCGTCTTCGACCGGCGTGCGGTCGGTCAGCGTTGGCGCGCCCGGGTCGTCGGGCAACAGCGCGACGCCGTACGAGGTCGCCGTATCCAGTACGTCGACGATCAGCAGATAGTGCGCCCACGTCTCGGCCCAATCTTCCCAGGGATGCATCGTGGCATAGGCGCTGATGAAGGACGCTTGCCAGTCGGCTGGCGCGCCGTCGCGATAGTAGGCCGTCAGCGCCTTGCCGTAGTCGGCGCGTTCGTTGCCGAACAGCTTGCGAAACGGTTTGAGCCAGCGCGGGTTGTGCGCGACCAGCTGGCTGAAGTAGTAGTGGCCCGTCTCATGGCGGAAGTGGCCGAGCAGGGTGCGATACGGCTCGCCCATCGCGGTGCGGACCCGTTCGCGGTAGGCGTCGTCGGCTTCGGCGATGTTCAGCGTAATCAGGCCGTTGTCGTGGCCGGTCATCACCGGTTCGCCGTCGTTGCCGTCTTCGAGGAATTCGAAGACAAGGCCATGCTCCGGGTCGTCATGGCGCGATTGAGCCTCGAGGCCGAGGGCGGCCAGCGTGTACAGCAGGCGCCGTTTCGCCACTTCCAGCCGGTACCAGTAGAGCCGGTTGTCCGGCGCGCCCAGATTCGGAATCGTGCGGGTCAGCTGGCAGGCGCGGCACAGCGTGTCGGGCGACTCGGCGGGGATCATCCAGTTGCAGACGTTTTCGACGGCATAGTTGTGGCACTGCCGGAACAGCGCGCCCCCGGCACGCGGATGCAGGCTGCGCCAGCGCGCTTCGCCAGCTTCTTCGAAGGCACTGATTTCTGCCAGTTCCGGCACATAGCCGAGCGACGCTTCGCAACGTTCGCAACGAACGTTCTCATAGAACACGAGGTGCGAGCAGCGATTGCAGTAGAAGGTTTTCATCGATCGTAGACTCCGCAATCTTTATGCCGTATTTGCCAGACGTCACTGGTTTAACGCACATTACGTGCATGATCGTGCATCGGCGCTGCGCCGCTTTGGTGCGCCGGGTCAGAAAAGGCAGTGGAAAGACGCGCTGTTCGATCGACCGGACGGTCGGCAGACGCGGCAGACTTCGAAGCAGGCTGTGATCCGGGCAGTACAGACAATTCACGCGGTTTTTCGATCCACGGCATGAAGCTTGCTTTTTGGCGGGCTGCCATCCCTTGTCCAGGAGTCCAGTGTGTCCATACGCGTCGCGTTGAATCATGTCACACATTATCGCTACGACAGGCTGGTTGAACTGTCGCCTCAGGTCGTGCGTCTCAGGCCGGCACCTCACTGCCGGACCCCGATTCTGTCGTATTCGATGCGGGTCGAGCCGGCTGGGCATTTCATCAACTGGCAGCAGGACGCGTTCGCCAACTATCAGGCGCGTCTGGTGTTCCCCGAGAAGACGCGCGAATTCAAGGTGACCGTGGATCTGGTCGCCGAGATGGCCGTCTATAACCCGTTCGATTTCTTTCTCGAACCGTCCGCCGAGGCATTTCCCTTCGAGTATGCACCGGGCCTCGCGCAGGAACTCGCGCCGTATCTCGTCAAACGCGCGCCGACGCCGCGCTTCGCCGAATTTGTCGCGAGCATCGACCGGACGCCCAAACGCACCGCCGACTTTCTCGTCGAACTGAATCAACGCCTGCAGCATGACATCCGCTATCTGATCCGCATGGAGCCGGGCGTGCAGACGCCCGAGGAAACGCTGACCAATGCGTCGGGTTCGTGCCGCGATTCGGGCTGGCTGCTGGTCGAGACTTTGCGGCAACTGGGTCTGGCGGCGCGTTTCGTGTCCGGTTATCTGTTGCAGCTCGCGCCCGATACCAAGTCCATCGACGGCCCGAGCGGCACCGAAGTCGACTTCACCGATCTGCACGCCTGGTGCGAAGTGTACTTGCCGGGCGCCGGCTGGATCGGCCTCGATCCGACCTCCGGCCTGTTCGCGGGCGAGGGACACATTCCGGTTGCCTGCACGCCGGAACCCGGCAGCGCGGCACCGATCTCCGGCGCGGTCGACGAATCCGAAGTCGAGTTCGAGCACACGATGTCGATTGAACGCGTGCTGGAAACACCGCGCGTCACCAAGCCATACAGCGAAGCCGTGTGGAGCGACGTGCTGCAGATGGGCGCGCAGGTCGACGAGCGCCTGACCGACATGGACGTGCGCCTGACCATGGGCGGCGAGCCGACCTTCGTGTCGGTGCGCGATCGCGACGCCGCCGAATGGAACACCGACGCGCTCGGACCCACCAAGCGCGGCTATGCGGTCGCGCTGATGGCCAAGCTGCGCGCGCGTTACGGCGCGAACGGCTTTTTGCATATCGGCCAGGGCAAGTGGTATCCGGGCGAGCAGTTGCCGCGCTGGGCCATGTCGCTTTACTGGCGCGCCGACGGCGAGCCGTGCTGGCAAGACCCGGCGCTGTTTGCCGACGAACGGGAGCCGGGCAGCTACACCGCCGAGGACGCGCAGCGTTTCCTCGCGCATCTGGCGGGCAAGCTGTCGGTCGACAAGGAATGCATCCACGCCGGTTTCGAGGACGTCTGGTACTACCTGTGGCGCGAGCGCCGTCTGCCGGTCAACGTGGATCCATTCGATGCGCGCCTCGACGACGAACTGGAGCGCGTGCGTCTGCGGCGCGTGTTCGACGCAGGCCTGGTTGCCGCCACCGGCTACGTGCTGCCGCTCGCGCGCGAACGTGACGTGCCGCATCAGCCGCCGGCGTGGGTCACGGGCCGCTGGTTCCTGCGCGACGAACGCATGTACCTGATCCCCGGCGACTCGCCGATGGGTTATCGCTTGCCGCTCGACTCGCTGCCGTGGGTGTCGAAGACCGACTATCCGTATCAGCACGCCCACGATCCGTTTGCGCCGCCGGTGCCATTGCGCCCGGCCGCGCAATTGCGGATGCAGTACGAAGGCGAGTCCCGCAACATGACCGCCGGCGATGCGCGCAGCGTGGCGGCGTTGTCTTCGTCGGCGGCGGATTTGCTGAGCGGCATGCCGGGCAGCGGCGCATTGGCCTATGCGCCAGACCAGCAACGGGCGCCCGCGCGCGGCGAATCGTCGAAGGAAACGATCCGCACGGCGATTTGCGTCGAAGCGCGCGACCCGAAGCGCGCGGCCGGTCCGAAGGCCGAGACCGAGGCGTTCGGCAGCGGCCACAAGCTGTTGCATGTGTTCATGCCGCCGCTCACGGAGCTCGACGACTTTCTCGACCTGCTTGCCGCGGTCGAAGCGACGGCCGCCGAGTTGCAGGTGAAGGTGGTCGTCGAAGGCTATCCGCCGCCGCGCGACGCCCGCCTGAAAATGTTGCAGGTGACGCCGGACCCGGGCGTGATCGAGGTGAACATTCACCCGGCGTCGAACTGGGACCAGTTGGTCAGTCACACCGAGTATCTGTATCAATCGGCGCACGAAACCTATCTGAGCACCGAGAAGTTCATGACCGATGGCCGGCATACCGGCACTGGCGGCGGCAATCACTTCGTGCTCGGCGGCGCGACACCCGCCGACAGTCCGTTCCTGCGCCGTCCCGATCTGCTGGCCAGTTTGATCGCGTACTGGCACAACCATCCGTCGCTGTCTTATCTGTTCTCCGGGCTCTTTATCGGGCCGACCAGCCAGGCGCCGCGCGTCGATGAAGCGCGCAACGATCAGGTGTATGAACTGGAGGTGGCGTTCCGCGAATTGCAGCGGCAGATCGACCTGCTCGGCGGACGTGAGAGCGCGGCGTTGCCGGCGTGGATGATCGACCGGTCGCTGCGCAACATCCTGATCGATGTGACCGGCAACACGCACCGCGCCGAGTTCTGCATCGACAAACTCTATTCACCCGATGGCCCGACCGGCCGGCTCGGCCTGCTGGAATTGCGCGGCTTCGAAATGCCGCCGCACGCGCGCATGAGCCTGGTGCAGCAGTTGTTGCTGCGCGCGCTGGTGGCGCGTTTCTGGCACACGCCGTACACGCAGCGGCTCACGCGCTGGGGCACCGAACTGCACGACCGCTTCATGCTCGGCACTTTCGTGAAGATGGATTTCGACGACGTGCTGGGCGAACTGAACGAGGCAGGTTTTGCGTTCGACAGCAACTGGTTCGCGCCGCACTTCGAGTTCCGCTTCCCGCTGGTCGGCGAGGCCACGGTGAACGGCGTCTCGCTGACCATCCGCAACGCGCTCGAACCGTGGCACGTGATGGGCGAAGAGGGTTCGCCGGGCGGCACGGTGCGGTACGTGGATTCGTCGGTGGAAAGGCTCGAAGTGCACGTGCTCGGCTTGAACGGCAACCGTCATGTGCTGACCGTCAACGGCGTGCCAGTGCCGTTGCAGCCGACCGGCCGCGTCAGCGAATATGTGGCCGGCGTGCGTTTTCGCGCGTGGTCGCAGCCATCGGCGCTGCATCCGACCATCGGCGTGGACGCGCCGCTCACTTTCGACCTGGTCGATACATGGAGTGGCCGCTCGGTGGGCGGATGCCAGTATCATGTCGCTCATCCGGGTGGACGCAGTTACGACACCTTCCCGGTCAACGCCTACGAGGCGGAAAGCCGGCGGCGCGCGCGCTTCTTCGCGTCCGGGCATACGCCGGGGCCGCTCGCGGTGGATGCGCCGCAGCGTAGTCTGGAGTTTCCGTTCACGCTGGACCTGCGCTACTGGTAAAACGCAGCACATCTTTAAAACGACACGACCTTGGCCTTTCAATCGACTTTTCCCTTCGAAACGTCCGCGGCTCGCGCGGACGCTTCTTCCCTGCTGCGGCTGTTGCCGGCCTACGAAGGACATTGGGACGAGTTGCGCGACGCGTCGGGCGCACTGCGCGAACCATGGCGGCAATTCTTCGAGCGGCTCGGCGAAGACGGCATTGCGCGGCTGGAGCACAACTGCGAGTCGGTTGCGCAGCAGATCCGCGATAACGACATCAGCTACAACGTCTACGCGGACAACGGCGAGCCGCGGCCATGGGCGCTCGACCTGCTGCCGTTCCTGATCAGCGAGGCCGAGTGGGCGCATATCGAGCGGGGCGTGACGCAGCGCGCGCATCTGCTCAATGCGATCGTCGCCGATATCTACGGCCCGCAGACCCTGCTTCAGCGCGGGCAGTTACCGCCCGCGCTGGTGTACGGGCATCCGGGTTATCTGCGCTCGGTGAGGGGCTTCACGCCGCCGGGCGGCCAGTATCTGCAAGTGGTCGCGCTCGATCTGGCGCGCCCGCCGAGCGGCGATTGGACCGTGATGGCGCACCGCACCGAGGCGCCGTCCGGCCTCGGCTACGCGTTGGAAAACCGGCTGATCGTGTCGAGCCTGTTTGCCGATCCGTTTCGCACGATGCGCGTGAGCCGGCTCGCGCCGACCTATTCGCAGCTGATCGCGACGCTCGTGCAAGCGGCGCAGGCAACCATGCGCCACGACGCGGCCGCAGCAGACCACTCGCCGCACATCGCGTTGCTCACACCCGGACCGTTTAGCGAAACCTACTTCGAGCACGTGTTTCTCGCGCGTTATCTGGGCGTCACGCTGGTCGAAGGCAAAGACCTGACGGTGCGCGACGACATGCTGTATCTGAAGACGCTTGCCGGTCTCGAGCGCGTGCACGTCGTGCTGCGCCGTCTGGACGATGCATTCTGCGATCCGGTCGAACTGCGCGCCGACTCGACCATCGGCGTGCCCGGTCTGTTGCAGGTGATGCGCGCGGGCAACGTGATCGTTTCGAACGTGCCGGGTTCGGGTTTCGTCGAGTCGCCGGCATTGCACGGTTTTCTGCCGGGCATCGCCGAAGTCCTGCTCGACGAAGATCTCATGTTGCCGAGCGTGCCGACCTGGTGGTGCGGCGAAGAGGCGGCGCGCGCGCACGCCTTCAGGCGTCTGGACGAAGCGTTCATCGTGCCGACGTGGCCGGTCGCGCCGCGTGACGCGCCACCCGGCATCCAGCAGGGCAGGCAGCGGCTCGCATCATGGCGCGAACGCATCGAAGCCATGCCCGACACCTTCACGATCCAGCAGCCGCTGCGTTATTCGTGCACGCCGCGTTACGAAGACGGCACGCTTGGCCGCCGCCCCTCGGTGCTGCGCGTCTATGCGATTGCGGATTTCAACGGCGGCTGGCATGTGATGCCAGGCGGCTTCACGCGGATGGCCGCTGAACGCCAGTCGACCGTCTCGATGCAGTTCGGCGGCAGCAGCGTCGATACGTGGGTGCTGTCGAGCCAGCCGACTTCGACCTTCACGCTGCTGCCTTCGCCGATGCAACCCGCCGACCTCGCGCGCAAGCATCGGACCGTGTCGAGCCGCGCGGCGGAAAATCTCTACTGGGCCGGACGCTACGGCGAACGCTCGGAAAACAACGTGCGGCTGTTGCGGCTGATTCTCGACTCGCTCGAAGGCAACGATGCCGACGCGATGTTTCCCACGCTCGTCGAGCTCGCCGTGCACTGCGGTCTCGTGCAGGCCGGCGACATGTTTTCGCCGCATTCGCCGCAAGCGTTCGAGCGCGCGCTGGTCGCGAATCTGAGCGAGACCACCGGCGCGGCGAGCATCGGCCAGAACCTCACCAGCCAGGCGCGTTCGAACGGTGAAGTGCGTGGGCGTTTGTCGAACGATCATTGGCGCACGATTCTCGCGGCGCGTAACGATTTCCGCGATGCGTTGCAAACGCTGATGCCGGCTGTCGGCTCGAACGGCGGGGCATCGCAAGGCAACGGCCGCGGTGAGCGCATCGAACGCATCGATCGTTATGACCGCGTGACGCTGATGGACGCGCTTGAACACCTGTCGGTGCAGTTGTCGGCGATCAGCGGCGCGCAAGGCGACCGCATGACGCGCGACGAAGCCTGGCGTCTGTTGTTCGTGGGGCGGCATATCGAACGTGTGTCGGCGATGACCTCGATTTTGCGCGTGGTCGCCGACAAGGGCCAGCTTGCGACGCCCGCCGGCTTCGATCTGCTGCTGCAACTGTTCGACAGCACGCTGACGTATCGCTCGCTCTATCCGGGCCGCTTCGAAGTACCTGCCTTGCTCGATCTGCTGGTCATCGAGCCGACCAATCCGCGCGGCCTGTATGGCGTCTATGAGCGGCTGCGCAATAAGCTCGACGAGATTGCCGCGGCGGCGGGCAGCATGCGGCATCGTCCGTTCGCGGAGTTGATGCCGCCCGCTGCGTCGTTGCCGACGCTCGAACGCCTGTGCGCGACCGATGAAGACGGCGCCTACGTCGAGCTGATTGCGGTATGCGATCAGATTGGCGGCTTCGTCGGCGCGGCGGCGCACGAGATCAGCGCGCGCTATTTCAGTCACGCGAGTACGGTTGCATCGCAGGTATGGTCATGAAGAGTCCGCAAACCGTGTTGTCCGTATCGCATCGCACCACCTATCACTACTCGACGTACGTCGAGACCGCGCAGCATCTCGCGACGATCCGGCCGATCGTGTGCTCGTGGCAACGCGTGGTATCGCATAGCGAGCGTATCGAGCCGGAACCGTCGTATCTGCATAGCCGTATCGATGCATTCGGCAACGACGTGCTGTACTTCGCGTTGGACGCACCGCACGAGCGCCTGCAAATGATCAGCGAAACGACGGTGGCGCTCACGCCGCGCTGGACCGATCTCGACCACGACGCGACGCCCGAATGGGAGGAGGTGGCCCACGCGCTGCGTTTTCGCGTCGGCGGCCAGTTCCGGCGCGAGGCCGAATTCTGTTTCGCGTCGCCGAATATCGTGCCGCGGCCGTCGCTGCGCGACTATGCATTGCCCAGCTTTCCACCGGGCACGCCGATCGCGGCGGGCGCGATCGATCTGATGCACCGGATTCACGAAGACTTCGAGTACAAACCGTCCGCGACGATGTTCGATACGCCCGCCGAACGCGCGTTCGAGTTGAAGAGCGGCGTGTGCCAGGACTTCGCGCAAGTGATGATCGGCTGCTTGCGCTCGCTGGGTTTGCCGGCGCGTTATGTGAGCGGTTATCTGCGTAACGATCCGCCGCCGGGGCATCCGCGTCTGATCGGCGCGGATGCGTCGCATGCGTGGGTGTCGGTGTATTGCCCGGGCAGCGGCTGGATCGATCTCGATCCGACCAATGACGTGCTCGCCGATATGGATCACGTGACGCTCGCGATCGGGCGCGATTACAGCGATGTGTCGTTGCTGCGCGGGACGATTCTCGGGGGTGGGGCACATCGGGTGGAGGTGGGGGTCACGGTGTTGGCGCTTTGATCCTCCAGCAGGCGCGTGTTCCGATCCGCCGACCGGCGACCTTTCAACACTTCGTCACCAATACGCCCGAATCCACAAAAACTTGACAGTGTGCGTATGCACATATAGACTGCGCAGCATGAACCGCCCTCTCTCTTACGACGAATGCAACTGTTTCGCGCTGCGCCAGGCGGCGCGGCACGTCACGCAGATTTACGAACGCCATCTCGGCCAGGTCGGCCTGACCGCCGCGCAGTTCACGATCCTCGCCAAGCTGGCGCGCACGCCCAATACGCCGATGGCGGACCTCGCCGACGCGATGGTGATGGAACGCACCACGCTGGTTCGCGCGATGAAACCCTTGCAGCGCGACGGCCTGGTGAGCGCGGAATCGTCTGAGCATGATGGCCGCACGTATCTGTTCAGTCTCACGGCAAAGGGCGAAACGACCTTCGACCAGGCCGCCATCGCCTGGCGGGCCGCGCAGGACGAGTTCGAAGAAAAGTTCGGTCACGCGCGCGCGAAAGCGCTGCGCGCCGAGTTGTTCGGCATCACAGACTAGCAGGCGCACAGCACAAGCCCGTTCCGGCGGGCTTCAGTACGTCTGATTGTGTGCATACGCACTTACAGGAAAGGAGGCGCAGCGATGGAAGGACTACTCGACGACGACTGCTTTGCGATCCGCCAGGCCGCGCGCTACGTATCGCAGCTTTACGACCGCCATCTGGCGCATGTCGGCCTCACCATCACGCAGTTTTCTCTAATGGGGCGCTTAAGGCGCGTGGGCCCGATGACGATGAAGCAACTGGCCGAAGCCATGCGCATGCAGCGCACCACGCTGGTCCGCACGATCCAGCCACTGCGTCGCGACGGGCTGGTGTCGAGCGAGGCGCTCGGCGCGGACCCGCGGGTTTTGTCGATCGCACTGACCGCTGCCGGTGACGAGCGGCTCAAGGCAGGGCGTGAGCATTGGCACGCGGCACAAGCCGAATTCGAGCACCGTTTCGGCGAACAACGCGCGGCGGCATTGCGCGGCGAACTGTTCGCGATGACGCGAGATTCCATCTGAAGCCCGCTGCCAGCGGAGCAAGGCCGGCGCAGTGAAAACGCGCTTTTTTTTCAGTCCAACCAGTGCATACGCACATTTAACCATGTCCACTACACCTTCGACTCTTGCACCGCCCAGCGCAACGAACGCCGCCAAAGCCGCACGGCGGATTCCGTGGATGCTGCTCGCGATTATCTCGGTTCTTGTCGTGCTGGCGATCGCCGCCTCGTACTGGTTTATCGCCGGCCGCTTTGTGGAAACGACCGACGATGCGTATGTCGGCGGCGACGTCACTGTGATGGCGCCGAAGGTGAACGGTTTCGTGACCGACGTGCTGGTGCGCGACAACCAGCTCGTGCATGCGAACCAGGTGCTGATCCGGCTCGACGCGCGCGATTACGACGCCCGCCTCGCGCAGGCCACCGCCGAAGTGCAGAGCGCGCAGGCCGCGGTCACCGAATTGCAGGCGAAGAAATCCTTGCAGCTCGCGACCATCAACGAGCAGGCCGCCGAGGTCCGCGCCTCGAGCGCCGAGTTGACGCGCAGCGCGGCCGATCAGACGCGCTATCGCGAACTGGTGAAGGACGATGCGGTATCGAACCAGGTCGTCGAACGCGCCGAGGCCGATCTGAGCAAGGCGCACGCCGCGGTCGACCGCAGCAGCGCGGCGCTGAGCGCGGCGCAACGCCAGATCGCCGTGCTCGACGCGCAGATCGGCGACGCCGAGGCGCGCATCGCAACCGCGCAAGCGGCGCAGCGGGTCGCGGCATTGAACGTCGAGTACACGACGATCCGCTCGCCGATCGACGGCTATGTCGGCAATCGCACCGCGCGCGTCGGCCTGCTGGCGAATACCGGTGTTTCGCTGCTCACCGTGGTGCCGTCGAACGGATTGTGGATCGACGCCAACTTCAAGGAAGACCAGTTGAAGAAGATGCGTGTCGGCGACGGTGTCGACGTCGATCTCGATGCATCGAGCAAACGGATCCACGGTGTGGTCGAGAGTCTCGCGCCCGCGACCGGCGCGACCTTCAGCGTGCTGCCGGCGGAAAACGCCACCGGCAACTTCACGAAGATCGTGCAGCGCGTGCCGGTGCGGGTGCGTCTCGAGGTACCGAAGGACATGCAAGGCGTGCTGCGTCCCGGCTTGTCGGCGACGGTGAAGGTCCATGTCGACGCTGCTCACGGTTAAGGACGATCATGACCCAAGTTCTCGCCAACCCTGCCGACCTGCCGACGCGAACCAAAGTTTTCGCGTTCGTGCTGATGTGCGTCGGTTTTTTCATGGCGACGCTCGATATCCAGATCGTGGCGTCTTCACTCAAGGATATCGGCGGCGGCTTGTCCGCGAGTCAGGACGAGCTCTCGTGGGTGCAGACCTCGTATCTGATCGCGGAGATTCTCGTGATCCCGATGTCCGGCTGGCTTACCCGCGTGTTCTCGACCCGCTGGGTGTTCGCGTTTTCCGCCCTCGGATTCACGGTCACCAGCATGTTGTGCGGTCTCGCGTGGGACATCAATTCGATGATCCTGTTCCGTGGTTTGCAGGGCGCGCTCGGTGCCGCGATGATTCCGACCGTGTTCACGACGGCATTCGTGCTGTTCCCCGGCAAGCAGCGCCTGATTGCGTCCACCACCATCAGCGCGCTCGCCACGCTCGCACCGACGGTCGGTCCGGTGATCGGCGGCTGGATTACGTCGCAATGGTCGTGGCACTGGCTGTTCTATCTGAACCTGGTGCCGGGTCTGGCCGTCACGCTGATGGTGCCGAAGTACGTGCACTTCGACAACGTCGATCTGTCGCTGCTGAAAAAGGGCGATTACCTGGGCATCCTTCTGATGTCCGGTTTTCTCGGATGCCTCGAATACGTGCTGGAGGAAGGGCCACGCAAGAACTGGTTCGGCGACGACGTGATCCTGACGTGCACGTGGGTGGCGGCGATCTGCGGATTCCTGTTCGTCGTGCACGCGTTCACCGCGAAAGAGCCGATCGTCGATTTGCGAGCACTGGCGATCCGCAACTTCGGTATTGGCAGCCTGCTGTCGTTCATCACCGGGATCGGGATTTTCTGCGCGGTGTTCCTGACGCCGGTGTTTTTATCGCGTGTGCGGGGCTTTGATTCGCTGCAGATCGGCGTGGCGTTGCTGTCGGTCGGGTGTTTTCAATTGGTCGCGATGGTTGTGTATTCGGTGGTCGCGCGTTTTGTCGACATGCGGGTGCTGCTGGTGTTCGGCCTGGTGCTGTTCGGCATCGGCTGTTATCTGTATGTGCCGCTGACTAATCAATGGGGCTGGCAGGAGTTGCTGATCCCGCAGGCGTTGCGCGGCATCGGCCAGCAGTTCTGCATTCCGCCCATCGTCACGATGGCGCTCGGCTCGTTGCCGATGTCGAGGCTTCGTTCCGCAAGCGGCCTCTTCAACCTGATGCGCAACCTCGGCGGCGCCATCGGCATTGCGGTGAGCAGCACGATGCTCAACGACCGCTTGAACCTGCACTACGAGCGGCTCGATGAACACCTGAACACAGGACGTCCGGTGGTCGAATCGATCCTGCAGCAGCAAAGCGCGCATTTCGCGGCAGTGGGCGGCAACATGCTGAACGCGGCCAACGCCGGGCTCGGTGAACTGCACGCGCTGCTGATGCGCGAAGCACTCGTACTCACGTTCTCCGACACGTTTTTCGCCTTGTCACTCTGTTTCGTGGTCGGTTTGCTGAGCGTGCTGTTCTCGCGCCCGTTCGGCAATACCGCTCCGCCGCCCGATGCCCATTGAGGAGTTCAGCATGAAACCGATCGTTATCAAAGTACTGGCGAGCGCGGCGCTGCTGATGCTCGCGGCGTGCGCGGTGCAGCCGGCTACTCACGCCGATTTGCCGCAGACCGTCAAGACCATCGCGCCGGCTGCGTGGAATGTCGACGCGCCGCAAGACAGCGTGAACGCCGACACATGGTGGACGCAATTCGGCGACCCAGTCATGCATCAACTGGTCGAATCGGTGCTGACCGGCAACCTCGACGTGCAGGCCGCGGCGGAGCGCGTCAAGCAGGCACAAGATCTGGTGACGCAAAATCGCGCCGCACTGCTGCCGGAACTGAACGCCGGCGCGAATGTGTCCGACTCGCGTCAGAACACGCCGCCGCCGCTCGGTTATGTGCGTCAGGCGGGCGTCGGCTTGACTGCGAGCTGGACGCCCGACGCATTCGGCGGCGAACGTCTCGCGGTGCTCGCGGCGCAGGCGCAAGTGTCGGGACGTCAGGCGGCATTGAATCAACTGCGTCTCGCGCTCGCGGCGAACACCGCGGCGGCTTATATCGATCTGCGCTGGGCTCAGTCGCAATTGCAGATTCTCAGCGACAACGAGCAGATCCGCGCCCGCGCGTTGAAACTCACGCAGGAGCGTCTGCATTACGGGTTGTCGACGCAACTCGACGTCGCCCGCGCGCAGAACCAGTTGCAGGATTTGCAGGCGCAGATTCCGCGCATGCAGTCGATCGTGCAGCATCAGCTGAGTTTGATCGCGGTGTATTCGGGGCGCACGCCCGAAAGCGTCGACGGCTTGCTGCTGGCTGATGCACACAACGCACGCGAGATTCCGGTGCCCGCGCAAAGCGTGCCGCAGACGCTGCCGTCCGTAGCGCTGCTTCAGCGTCCCGACGTCCGCAATGCGTATGCGACGGTCGAACAGCGTGCGGCGGAAGTGGGCGTGTCGAAAGCGCAGCGCTATCCGCAGTTCAAGCTCAATCTCGCAGACGGCTTGCTGGCGTCGTCGTATCTGGGCTTGCCGACGCTCACCGACAACCTGTTCAGCGCCGCATTGAGCGCGACGAGCCCGATCTTCAACGCCGGCCGCATCACCGCGAACATCGACGCGAGTGAGAGCCGGATGCGCGAATCGCAACTCGGCTTGCAGCAAACCATGCTGCAAGCGCTCAAGGAGATCGAAGACAACCGCAGCGATCTGGTGAATGGGGCGGTGCAGGTGGAACGCCTGGGCGGCGCGCTCGATGCATCGGATCATGCGCTGCGGCTGTCGAGCGAACTGTACAAGGGCGGTGCGTCGAGTTTCCTCGATGTGCTGGACGCGCAGGAAGCGTATCTGCGCGACGCGGAATCGCTGAATCAGGCCAAACGCGAGCATGCACTTGCGGCGGTCGCGTTGTACCGGTCGCTGGGTGGCGGCTGGGATGTGCCTGACACGGTCACGGCCGCATCGGCGAACTGATGCGCGGATGTGGCAAATGCTGTCGTAGTCCAACTGGAGAGAAACGATGAGTACGCGAGAAGTGGTGATCTGCAATCCGGTGAGAACGCCGATCGGCGCGTTCGGCGGATCGCTGAAGGATGTGCCTGCAACCGAACTCGGCGCGATCGCGGTGCGCGAGACGCTGCATCGCAGCGGTCTCGATGCGGCTGCATTGGCGTCGGTCGTGCTGGGCAACGTGATTCAGGCCGGCAATAAAATGAATCCGGCGCGCCAGGCGTCGATCGGCGGCGGCGTGCCGGTGGCCGTGCCGGCACTGACGGTCAACCGCGTGTGCGGCTCGGGCGCGCAGGCGATCGCATCGGCTGCACAGGAAATCTGGCTAGGCTTCGGCGAAGCGGCCGTGGCCGGCGGCATGGAGAACATGGATCGCGCGCCGTATCTGCTCGACGGCAGCCGCTGGGGCTACCGGATGGGCAATGCGCAAATCCATGACAGCCTGCTGCGCGACGGTCTGAACGACGCGTTTTCCGGCGAACATTCCGGCTGGCATACCGAAGACCTCGTCACGCAATTCGACCTCACGCGCGAAGCACAGGATCGCTGGGCCGCGCGCTCGCAACAGCGCTTTGCCGCGGCGCAGGCGCGCGGCGATTTCGATGCCGAACTGGTCGCGGTGGAAACGCAGGGACGCAAAGGCCCTCAGCGTTTTACAAGCGACGAACAACCGCGCCCGGACACGACCGTCGAAACGCTGGCCAAACTGCGTCCCGCATTTCGTCCCGATGGCACGATCACCGCGGGCAATGCACCGGGGGTGAATAGCGGTGCGGCGGCGATGCTGGTCGCCGAGCGCGGCTTCGCCGAAGCGCGCGGCATCGAACCGTTCGCGCGGCTGGTGGCATATGGCGTGG
Source organism: Paraburkholderia sp. SIMBA_030 (assembly GCF_046535245.1). Classification (NCBI taxonomy): domain Bacteria; kingdom Pseudomonadati; phylum Pseudomonadota; class Betaproteobacteria; order Burkholderiales; family Burkholderiaceae; genus Paraburkholderia; species Paraburkholderia sp. SIMBA_030. The sequence continues at coordinate 91,423 of NZ_JAWRXB010000019.1, read as the reverse complement.
CGGCAGTCGAGCCGGGCATGTTCGGCCTCGGTCCCGTGCCGGCGGTGCAGATGGCGCTGGCGCGCGCCGGCTGGCAGTTGCAGGATGTCGAGCGCTTCGAGATCAACGAAGCCTTCGCCGCCGTGCCGATTGCTGTGGTGCGCAAACTCGGTATCGCCGAGGAACTGGTCAACGTACAAGGCGGCGCGATCGCGCACGGTCATCCGATCGGCGCGACCGGTGCGGTACTGACGACCCGGCTGCTGCATTCGATGCGTCGCGACGGCCTGAAACGCGGCATCGTCACGTTGTGTATCGGCGGGGGGCAGGGGATTGCGCTGGCGTTAGAACTGATCTGAATCTGGCGGCGCGCGTCGCGTCGCCTCGTCTTGCGCGGAGTCCGCCAAATATCAATCCACCCCAATCCCGCGGCATCCTCTCATGTCATTTAATATCAATGTCTTACGCGCAAATTCAGTCCGCGTCAGTCTGAAATATTCCGGCGCTATCCGGCATCCGCCGATGGGCCGAATGATGGGCTGAAAATTGGCACTGACAGACAAACAGGCTAAGGCACTCAGGCCGTGCGCTCGCGCATACCGTCGCCAACAAGGTCGAAGCGGCCTATCACCGTACCGATTTACTGGAACAGCGGCGGTCACTCATGGAAGCATGGGCAATGCACATTTGCGCACCCTGACGGCCAAATGCGAAAACGGCCCACACAATGTTGCGGGCCGTTTTTCGCTTCGGTCACGGCGCCTTGAGCCAAATGAACGCGTCTGGCTCTCGCCACCAGCCAACAGCCTATTTGACAGTGCTGTTTTCTTTGATGTACATCATCGCCGTTACGACTCCAGCGCTACCGCCAAGAGTATTCTGAAGAATGTATTCATTCTTCATGGACGCAAAGGATAGTCGTACATTTTCTTGACAGAGCACGCCGTTAGCGTGCGGGGAAACGTGCGTAATCACAACGTCATACATTGTGATTCGTGAGAATTCGTGAGAATTCGTGAGGTATGCCACCAGCCTTGCGCATCGTCAGTACTACATTATCAATATGCTTGCCGCTAAAACAATATTTGGCCAAGTTCGGACTGGCCCGGTCAAATGCATGAACAAATGCAAGGTCTGATACTGTCGCCTTACCCGCACCGCCGCCGGAGCCGGACATCATGGTTGAATTTTGGGAAACCTGCCATGTCCACGACATTACATCAATTTCATTCAAATGCGTGGCGTCTTGAGATTCACCGTCGATGCCATTTATCTTGAGGAAAATATCCTGTGCCATAAAAATTGCGCAGCCTTTTAATTTGCTAGTGAAGGTATCCGATCATCGCACTGACGCCACCAATGCTCGCAATCAATCCCTCCGATTCACCATGCATAAACAGGAGCGCTGGAGCGCTCTTAATGGCATTTGATGCGAGATTCGAGAAAAGTCCAGGATTGACAAGCCACGGCATTAGCAAAGCCGCATTAATACCTAGCAGCATAACCGAAAGCCCATAGCCGGCCAGAAACCCAGTGCCAGCATCAAGATAGACTGTGCCACTCTGGATATCTGATTTAGTTAGCTCTTTCCCATGAAATGAATCCGTCATATATAGATAACCATTACTATAAAAATCCTCAACCGATCCGGTTCCAGATATCTCCCTGTTTAATGCGGGTAGTGGCGGGAGATGAATTTTTGGAATTGGAATATTTACAAGCCCAAATCGAAACCCAGAATACGAAAAGCCCTGCGCCTGTTTTTCGGGGTCGTCAATGACGATTCTTCCGCCTGACATGGATAATAATTCGACGCCAAGACCCGCAGTTGCGCTTGTGTTGTAATTCCATTTACTCTCCCTTATTGATAGCATTCGTCCTTACCTTCTCATTGAAAATTTTTTTGCAGAGGAAAATTTCAACAATGAGCCAACCATTAAGGCCAGCCCCGTCAAAGATAAAACTACCGCATCACCCCAAATGGAGCTAAAAACATCAAGCCTCGCCGTTTGTAACGGCGCATCAGGCCTATAGCGCACGGGCACTTGATCACCAGCACCAACGGCGGTGAACGCCGATTTCGGCGTAGAAATGTGCTCACCTTTTTGAGTAACAAACTCGATTTGCGCATGATGTCCACCAAAATTAAGTCCGACTACATGCCCCTGGACGACGATGGAGGATCGTAGAAAATCTATCGTGGATGAAACCGAAATGATTGCGCATACAAGGAAACCAATCCCGATAATCGCAGAAATAACCATTTTGCAGCGTTGCCAAAGCACTTCGTCAGAGACCGGCATAAGTACGAAAAAATCTTCCTGTTTTGATTTCGCAGGTTGTTGATTGCGATGGCGTAAACCTACCAGATTGGTGGACGCCTATGTTTTTGGGATATTCGCCGCTTTTTTTGGGGGGCAAAAGACTGGTCTGTCGGCCCGCGTGGATCAACGAAAAAACCGACCCTTGCGAGGTCGGTTTTCATGTCGTCTTTCCGGCTGTCGGTTCGCGCTATGGATGCGCCGGTATTTCCGGCCCCCAGCGCGGGCGTCGTCTTCGTCGCCGCCCTACAGGCTTTGTCGGGCGGCGCGCGGACTGTAGCACGTATCCGCCGCCCTCTTCGTCGGGCGTCAATCACGTGCTCGGATACGGCAATGCGGGCATCGAATTCCTGTTCGGCGGCCTGGTGCAATCGAAAATGTTCCAGGTGTTCGGCGACGGCGGATTCGTGTTTGCCGTGCGCGTGTTGCCGGCCATCATCTTCGTGACTGCGCTGATCTCCGTGCTGTACTACATCGGCGTGATGCGCTGGATCGTGATCGTGCTCGGCACGCTGTTCCAGAAGTTGCTCGGCGTGTCGAAGCTCGAATCGTTCTCGGCGGTCACCACGATCTTTCTTGGCCAAAGCGAAATGCCCGCGGTGGTCAAGCCGTTCACGCGCGACATGACCGGCGCCGAATTGTTCGCCGTGATGTCGAGCGGCATGGCGGCCATTGCCGGTTCGGTGCTCGCGGGCTATGCCGGCCTCGGCGTGCGCGTCGACTATCTGCTTGCCGCGTCGTTCATGGCCGTGCCGGGCGGATTGCTGTTCGCCAAGATCATCCACCCGTCGACCGAACCGAGCCGCGTGCAACTCGAGAACCTCAACTTCGACGAGAAGCGTCCCGCCAATGTCATCGAAGCGGCGAGTTCCGGCGCGACGGTCGGTCTGAAAATCGCGGTGATGGTCGGCGCGATGCTGATCGCATTCGTGGGGCTGATCGCCTTGCTGAACGGCATCGTGAGCGGGGTCGGCGGCTGGTTCGGCCACCCGCACCTGTCGACGCAATCGGTTCTCGGCACCGTGTTCGCGCCGCTCGCCTATCTGATCGGCGTGCCATGGAACGAGGCCGCACTGGCGGGCAATTTTCTCGGCCAGAAGATCATTCTCAATGAGTTCGTCGCCTATGCGTCGCTGTCGCCGTATCTGAAAGACGCCGCGAGCGTGAGCGCAGCCGGCCTCCAGGCGCTCGATCCGCGTACCATTGCAATTCTGTTGTTTGCGTTGTGCGGCTTTGCGAACTTCGCGTCGATCGCGGTGCTGACGGGCGGCTTTAGCGCCGTCGCGCCGGAGCGCCGTTCGGAAGTCGCGCGCTACGGCCTGCGTGTGGTGCTCGCCGCGACGCTCTCGAATCTGATGAGCGCCACGATTGCGGGCATGTTCGTGACGCTCAATTGAATCGGGGACCGCTGCATGAACATGGAACAATTGCTGGAACGCGCGGGTGTCGCGCGAGAAAAGGCCTACGCGCCGTATTCGAAATTCAGGGTCGGCGCGGCGCTCCTGACCAAAGACGGCCGCGTATTCGACGGCTGCAACGTCGAGAATGCATCGTACGGACTGTGCAATTGCGCGGAACGCACGGCGTTTTTCAGCGCCATCGCCGCGGGCTATCAGCGCGACCAGTTCGCCGCGCTCGCGGTAATCGGCGATACGGATGGACCCATCGCACCTTGCGGCGCGTGCCGCCAGGTGATCATCGAACTGGGCGGCCCCGAATTGCCGATCCGGCTCGGCAATCTGCACGGCGCGATGCGCGACACCACTGCGCGCGAACAACTGCCGGACGCGTTCTATCTATGAGCGAGCTATGAGCAAGCACAAGGTTATCTACGACACCGATCCCGGTGTGGACGACGCGATGGCGCTGGTGTTTCAGGCGCTGCATCCGGACATCGAACTGCTAGGTCTCACGAGCGTATTCGGCAACGCCACGATCGAGACCACGACGCGCAATGCGCGGTTTCTGACCGCGCGTTTTGCGCCGCACGTGCCGGTCGCGCAGGGCGCCGCGGCGCCGCTCAAGCGAGCGGCGCCCGAGCCGCTGGCCTGGATTCACGGCGACAACGGGCTCGGCAACATCGCGCTCGACACGCCTGAGCTGGCCGCTGTCGATGCGCGCCCCGCGCACCGTTTCATCATCGACACGGTGCGCGCGCATCCCGGCGAAGTCACGCTGATTGCGGTCGGCCCGCTGACGAACCTCGCTCTGGCGCTCGGCGACGATCCGCAAATCGCGCCGCTCGTCAAGCAGGTGGTCATCATGGGCGGCGCGTTCGGCACGGACGGTGTACTCGGCAACGTGACGCCCGCAGCGGAGGCGAATATTCTCGGCGACCCCGACGCCGCCGACATCGTGTTCGGTGCGCCATGGCCGGTTGCGATCGTCGGGCTCGACGTCACGCAGCGGACCATCATGAGCCACGACTATCTCGCGTCGATCCGCGATCGCGGTGGCGAGGCGGGGCGTTTCGTGTGGGATGTGTCGCGGCACTACGAGGCCTTTCACGAGCAAAGCGCGCAACTCGCGGGTAGTTACGTGCACGATTCGTCGGCCGTCGCCTATGTGCTTGCGCCGCATCTTTATACGACACGCAGCGGTCCCGTGCGCGTGCTGACGGACGGCATCGCGGTGGGCCAAACCATCCAGAAGCCGTCGACGATGCCGGTGGCCGCGCCCGCCTGGGACAGCCGGCCCGCGTGCAAGGTCTGTGTGGCCGTGGACGTGCCCGGAATGCTTGCGCTTTACGAAGACACTGTCTGCGGCACGCCCAATGCGAGTTCTGCACAGCCGGCGCCTGGATCGTTCTTTGCGTAAGGCGAGACATCGCACGGGCGCCGGAATTGATCCGAAGTAGGGCTCGATGCATGGCCGCGCGCCGGTCATGCATGCGCGCCGGTGCGGATCGGCAAACTTTGCTACATTCTGCACACGTATTGCGTACGCGGCGCGCGAGGCGCGCCTATCGGCGCAGGACGTGTGACCCAATCCATCGAGAGGCGAAAGATGCGAATTCTAGTAGTGGGCGCGGGCGCCGTGGGCGGCTACTTCGGCGGACGGCTCGCCGCAGCCGGGCAGGACGTGACCTTCCTGGTGCGTCCCGGCCGTGCGGAAAAACTCCAGCGTGACGGTCTCGTCATCCATAGCCCGCGCGGCGATCTCACGCTGCGCGAGCCCAAAACGATCCTCGCCGGCGTCAGCGCGGAGCCGTTCGATCTGGTTCTGCTGAGCTGCAAAGCGTACAGTCTCGACGACGCGATCGATTCATTCGCGCCGCTGGTCGGCGAGTCGACACTGATTTTGCCGATGCTCAACGGCATGCGCCATATCGACGTGCTCACGGAAAAATTCGACGCGTCGCAGGTGCTGGGCGGTCAATGCGTGATTGCCGCCACGCTCAACGCCGAGCAGCAGGTCGTGCATCTGAACGAGATGCACGCAGTTACCTTGGGCGAACTGGAAGGCGGCGTGTCGGCTCGCGTACAGGAGATCGTCGACGCGATGGCCGATGCGAATTTCGATGTGTCGGTCAGCGATAACATCCTGCTGCGCATGTGGGAAAAGTGGGTGTTCCTCGCGACCCTGGCGGCCGGCACGTGCCTGATGCGCGGCTCGGTCGGCGATATTCTGGCCGCGCCGGACGGCAAGCGCATCATCGAAAATCTGCTCGGCGAGTGCCGGGCAGTCGCCGAACAGAACGGCTTCACGATGGGGCCGGACTTCGACGGGCGTGCGACCCAGACGCTCTTCACGCCTTCGTCGCTGACGGCTTCGATGCTGCGCGACGTCGAAAACCATTCGCATACCGAGGCGGATCATATTCTCGGCGATCTGATCGCGCGCGGCGGCGATGCGCAAAAGGGCGAGCACGGGTTGTCGCTGTTGCGCATCGCGTATAGCCATCTAAAGACTTATGAGGCGCGCCAGACTCACACGTCGTAGAAGGGCTTAGTGCTCGATCTGCCGGTTCCAGCGCGTATCCCACTGCGCGCGATGCGCATTGATCGTGTCCCAATCCACCACGGTCACCTTGTGCACCAGATCCTCGACGTTGCCGAGGCTTTGCTGCATCGGCGGCGTCATCTTCGCGAGACGGTTGGTCGGAATCTGCCTGCCCGCCTCGGCGGCTTTTGTCTGAGCCGGCGCGGAGAGCAGGAACTGCGCGAGCTTTTGCGCCAGTTGCGGGTCCGGGTTGTTGTTCACCACGCACAGGTCGACCAGCAATAACACCGGACCTTCCTTCGGATTCACATACCCGACCGGAATGCCCTTGTCCTGCAAATCGCCGACGGCGGTCGGCGTCAGCGGGAAGAGGCCGGCTTCGCCGGTCTGAACCATTTCGGAAATCTTCGCCGAATTCGGCACGTACTCGACGACGTTCGGGCCGACCGTGCTCGCCCATTTCGTGAAGCCGGGCTCGACGTTCTGCTCGCTGCCCCCCATCAGGCGGTTGATCGCGAGAAAGCCATGCAGGCCGAAGGTGCTGCTCGACGCGGACTGAAACACCACTTTCCCCTTGTACTTCGGATCGGCAAAATCCATCCACGAGGTCGGCGGCGCCCAGCCTTTTTCAGCGAACAGTTTCTTGTTGTACGCGATGCCGGTCATGCCGAGTTGCACGCCCGCGCCCATGTCGTCCTTCATGCGCGCGAACGGATAAAGTTCTTTGAGCACCGGCGAATCGTCGAGCTTCTTGCATACGCCCATGCTGACCGCGCGCGCCATCACGCCGTCGTCGAGAAACACCACGTGAATCTGCGGATTGGCTTTATTGGCGAGCAGCTTGGCGAGAATGTCCGATGAAGTGCCCGGCACCACGACCACTTTCACGTTGTTGGCTTTCTCGAAGTCGGGCAGCACCTGGCTTGTGTAAGCCTTTTCCATCAGGCCGCCATTCATGCCGATGTAAATCGTTTTGGTCTCCGACCACGCCGGCGCGGCCGCGCCGAACGCGCACAATGCGGCTAGCGCCGCGATCGTTCTGAACAGTTTCATGGTGGGGCTCCTGAGTTTCACTAAAGGATGACTAAGCGGCAGATGAGGTAGAAACAGCAGCAAAGCGGTCGATCGAGAACGCGTCGAGCGGGGTGGCGGTCGAACCGTCGATGACGAGATCGGCGAGTATTTCGCCGACGCCCGGCGCGAGCAGAAAGCCGCCGCCCGAAAATCCGAACGCATGCAACAGACGCGGCACCGTGCGGCTCGCGCCGATGATCGGATGACTGTCGGGCGTATTGCCTTCGACACCGCTCCACGTGCGGATCAGCAGCGCATCGCGCAGTGCGGGCAGCAATGCGCACGCGTCGCGCATCACGGCGCGGGTCGTTTCCGTCGACGGCTGGCCGTATTCGCCGTCGCCATGTCCGCGTCCGCCGCCGATCACGCAATTGCCGCGCGCCACTTGCCGTGCGTAGACACCGCCGCCATACACGCCGAGGTTGTGCGTGATGAAGAGCGGCAACGGCTCGGTGACCCACATGTTCGGATAGATCGGTCTCATCGGCACTGTTTCGCCGAAGTAACCCGCCACCGTGTTGGCCCATGCGCCGGCCGAGTTGATCAGCCAGTCGGCGCTGATGCGCGCATCGCCGGCGCGCAATTGAAAGCGCGTGCCGTCGTGCTGGATGTCGGTCAACTCGGTTTGCTCGCGCACATCGGTGCCCGCAGCTCGTGCGGCACGCGCAAATGCGGGCGACACGAGACGCGGATTCGCATGGCCGTCGCTTGCACATAACGAGCCACCGATCGCTGCTGCGCCCAGCCACGGATAGCGTTGGCGGAACGCCGCGCCGCCGATCAACTGCGCTTGCAGTCCGTGATCGCGTGCCATGTCGGCCCACGCTTCGAGCGCGGCAAGATCGGACTCGCTGCGTGCGAGCCGCAAATGTCCCGACACGACAAATTCGCCGTCGATGCCGATCAGTTCCGGCAAGCGGTCCCAGACGCGCCGCGCACGCATCGCGAGCGGCATCTGCTCGACCGGACGTCCCTGGCAGCGCACGCCGCCGTAGTTCACCCCGCTCGCTTGCGCGCCGCAATAGCGCCGCTCGAACAGGCCGACGCGCAACCCGCGCCGCGCCAGCGTCAGTGCCGCCGATGCGCCGACCAGACCGCCGCCCGCAATCGCGACGTCGTAATGCAGGGCGTCACTCATCGCGCGCCTCCTCGGGAATCTCGGCGACGTCATCGGCATACAGCGCGGGCGACAGCGGAATCGGTTTGACCGGCGGCTGGCTGCGCAAGCGGCCGACGGCGTCGAGCGGGCGGCCGGTTTCATCGCTCAGAAGCGTCAACGCCGCTTCACCGCACATGCGTCCCTGGCAGCGGCCCATGCCGACGCGCGTGAGCGCTTTGAGCCGGTTGATCTCATTCGCATCGCCAGCGCGGATGCAGCGCCGCAACGTGCCCGCATCGACTTCTTCGCAGCGGCACACGGTCATGTCGTCCGGCCATTGCGAGGCGCAATCCGCGGGCGGCGCGAACGCGGCTTCGATGCCCGTGCGAAACACGGCGATGCGTTGCAGGCCGCGATCGAGCGACGCTGCATCTCGCATGCCAAGGCCGCGTGGATGCGCGATGCCGAGGTCGTCGAGCAAAGCCAGCGCGGTACGGCGGCCGGCGAGTTCGGCGGCGTCGGCGCCCGCAATACCCGCGCCGTCGCCGGCGAGATAGATGCCGCGCACGGAACTGCGGCCGGCAGCGTCGAGGTCGGGCAGCCAGCAACGGTTCTGCGCGTCGAAGCGGAAGCGGCAACCGGCCAGGTCGGCGAGCTGCGTTTCAGGCTTCAGGCCGAAGCTGATGCCGACCGCGTCGCACGCGATGGTTTCGGTTTTTGCGCGACCACCTGTCGAGCGCCATTCGATCGCGCTCACGCCTTGCTCGCCGTGAATGCCCACCAACGCCACATCGCGTTCGATCCGCACGCCGCGCATGGTCAGCCAGCCGACGTAATACAGGCCTTTGGCGAACGTCGACGGTTGCCGCACGAGTTTCGGCGCCACGGCGATCTGCTGCGACAGCGGGCTCGTATCGAGCACGGCCTCCACCTGCGCGCTCGCTTTCACGTACTGACACGCCACCAGATACAACAGCGGGCCCGTGCCCGCGAGCACGACGCGCTGACCGATCGCACAGCCCTGTGTCTTCAACGCGACCTGCGCCGCGCCGAGCGTGTAGACGCCGGGCAGCGTCCAGCCCGGCACCGGCAACACGCGATCGGTCGCGCCGCTCGCGATGATCAGATGCGAGAACGGCACACTGACCTCGCGTCCCGCGTGCAATGTATCCAGGCGGCCCGGTTCGCACGCCCAGGCCAGCGTGTCGGGGCGATAGTCGAGATGCGGCAATAGCGCGGCCATCGTCGTGTGCAATGCGTCGGCTTTGTGCGCTTCGAAACCGTAGAGGGTTTTCTTCGAACGCTTGAAGCCGCCGTGCAATGGCGGTTGGCGATAGATCTGTCCGCCCCAGCGCGCGTTTTCGTCGAGCACGATCGGCTTCACGCCGGCCGCAACGAGCGTTTCGGCGGCGCGCACGCCTGCCGGTCCCGCGCCGACGATCACCACGCGGCGTTCATCGCTCATTGCGGCTCTCCGTTTGCGGCGGTAGGTGTGGTGGCAACGGCCGTGGCAATCTCGGCAAGCCGCGTGACGACGCGCATGCCCGCGCTAACCAGCGTGGAGCAGGCGCGCAAACGCGTGCCGTCTTCGCTGCGCATCCAGCAGTCCTGGCACGCGCCGATCAGGCAGAAACCCGCGCGCGGCGCGCCGCTGAATTCGCTTTCGCGTACGCGCCGTTGTTGCATCAACACGGCGGTCAGCACCGTATCGCCTTGCAGCGCGGTGACTTCGTGGCCGTCGATAAAGAAGCTCAGCGGTTCACGCTGCGTCTCGGCGAGGCGAACGAATTGCGCATCGCGCCTAGGCGCGGCGGCATCGGGAAACGGCAAGTTCGACGGCATGAGAGAGAGGGCGGTAGAAGACATCAGTGCTGGCCGATCAGAATCCGGTTGAGTCCATACACGCGATCGAGCAGCAGCATCGCGCCGGCGGTGATGAAGATCACTAGCGCGGACACCGAGGCCATCATCGGATCGATCGATTCGGTCGCGTACATGTACATGCGGACCGGCAGCGTGACGGTTTGCGGCGACGTGACGAAGATCGACATCGTCAGTTCGTCGAAGCTGTTGATGAACGCGAGCAGCCAGCCGCCGGTAATGCCCGGCAGAATCATCGGGAACGTGACGCGGCGAAACGTGGTCCATGCATCGGCGCCGAGCGAGTGCGCCGCATGTTCGACGCTGCGGTCCAGACCGCCGACCGAGGCCAGCACCAGCCGCATCACGAACGGCGTGATGATGATCATGTGCGCGAGCACCAGCCATGCAAACGAACCGGTTGCGCCGATCAGCGCAAAGAAGCGCAGCAGTGCGATGCCGAGCACGAGGCCGGGAATCACCAGCGGCGACAGCAGCAGGCCGTTCAGGAAAGCGCGGCCCGGAAAGCGCGCGCGTCCGATCGCAAGCGCCGCGGGCAACGCGACGATCAGCGACAGCGTCGCCGATGCGAACGCCAGCTTCAAACTGTTGAAGAACGCCGAGATGAAATCGGGGTAATCGAGGATCGCGCGAAACCAGCGCAGCGATACACCGTGCGTGGGTAGCGTGAGTGTTTCGTCGGGCGTGAAAGCGACCAGCACGACGATCACGAGCGGCGCGAGCACGAACGCAATGACGAGCGTGTGGAAAATCAGCGCGATAGGGCCATTTTTTCTCATGATGATCTCGCGGGGTTATCCCATGCTTCTGGCGTACCTGCGTTCCAGAACCCGGTAGTAAGTGAGCATCACGATCAGATTCGCGACCAGCAACAGGAGCGCGATGGTCGCGCCGAGCGGCCAGTTCAGCGAGCCGAGGAATTCGTCGTAGACGGCGGTGGCGGCAACTTTCAGACGTCGTCCGCCGAGCAGGCCGGGGATGGCGAATGCGCTCGCCGACAGGCCGAATACCATCAAGCTGCCCGACAGAATGCCCGGCGTGAGTTGCGGCAGCACGATGCGGCGCAAGGTGGTGGCGGGCGAGGCCATTAACGAAAGCGCAGCGTTTTCGGTTTGCGGATCGAGCTTCTGCAATGCCGTCCACACCGGAATCACCATGAACGGCAGCATTACGTGCACCAGTGCGATGACGATCGCGAAGGTGGTGTACTCGAGCTTATACGGCCCGAGTCCGACGAGACCGAACGCCTGATTCACGAGGCCGTTAGTATTGAGCAACATGCTCCAGCCGAACGCGCGCACCACGACCGACACCAGCAGCGGGGCGAGAATCACCAGCAGAAACGTCGAGCGATACGGATCGCGCATGCGCGACAGCACGTACGCTTCGGGCGTGCCGATCACGACGCACAACAAGGTGGTCAGGAAGGCGATGCCGAAGGTGCGCGCGAAGATCGTGTGGAAATACGGCGAGCTCAGCACTTCCGCGTAATTGCCGAACTGGAACGCCGCAAGCGGGCCGCTGGCCGGATCGAAGCGGTAGAAGGTCAATACCAGCGTCATCACGAGCGGCACCAACACGAGTGCCGCGAACAGCAGGAAAGCGGGCGCGCACATCAGCCACAACGGCAGAAAAGCTTGCCACGGCGCGCGGCGCGCGTTGCCGGGCTTCGCGCTGCTGTTGTTCGAAGCGGGCAACGTACTAGCCATGATGCGCGTCCCGTTGAATGAAGCGGATCGCCTCGCTGTTCCAGTCGACGCCGACCGCCGCGCCTTCCGGCAGCGGATCGTTGCCTTCGTTCTGGCAGCACACCAGCACTTCGCCGAGCCGGCTATCCACGCGATACAGCCACTGGCTGCCGAGGAAGAAGCGGCTCGTCACGGTGGCCGGCATGCGTCCCGCGTTCGGCGCGCATAGCCGCAGCTTTTCCGGGCGGATACACAACATCACCGCGTCGCCAACATCGACGACGCGCTCGCGGACCGGCAGTTGCGCGGTGTGGCCGGTCTCGGCGAGGTCGTGTCCCAGGTCGATGCGGATCGCGTCGCCGTCGCGCGCCACCACCGTGCCCGGCAACATATTGGCCTTGCCGATGAACTGCGAAACGAACTTGTTCTCGGGACGCTCGTAGGCCTCGTACGGCGTGTCGATCTGCGTGATGCGGCCAGCTTCCATCACCACGACACGATCGCTGATCGACAGCGCTTCCGACTGGTCGTGCGTGACCATGATGGTGGTGGTGCCGATCTTGCGTTGAATCGAGCGCAGTTCGAACTGCATGTCTTCGCGCAGCTTGGCGTCGAGATTCGACATCGGCTCGTCGAGCAGCAGCACCGGCGGGGCGATCACGATTGCGCGGGCAATCGCCACGCGCTGCCGCTGGCCGCCGGACAGTTCGCGCGGAAAGCGATGCGCGAGCGTGTCGAGCCGCACCAGCGCCAGTGCCTCGCGCACGCGTTCCTTGCGCTCGGCCTTGTCGATGTTGCGCATCTCCAGGCCGAAGCCGACGTTATCGGCGACGCTCATGTGCGGAAACAGCGCGTAGCTCTGGAACACGATGCCCAGGCCGCGCCTGTTCGGCTTCATGTGCGTGATATCGCGGCCGTCGAGCGTGATCCGGCCGCGCGTCGTCTCGACGAAGCCCGCGATCATCTGCAGCGTGGTGGTCTTGCCGCAGCCGGAGGGCCCGAGCAGCGACACGAACTCGCCTTTTTCCACCGACAGGTTCACGTCGGCGACTGCCTGCAAATCGCCGAACGATTTCGCTACGTCCGTGAGCGTGAGGAACGACATGATCTGGCCTTTCGATGGTTCGACACTGGTTGAATCGACAACTGTTCCGATTGAGCCGACTCTAGCTAGCCAAATTACATCGCGTCAATTTCAAATTCCGTTTGGTGGTATAAAATTTGAAAAAATTCCAATGAACGGAATGTAATCGCTATGATGCGTGTTATCTGTTCCGCTGCATGATGTCCGGAAAATCCCTATGAGGAATGCAAGGCGCGCAGCGGTTAAGGGGCGCGGCGAATATTCCATTCAAAGATAAAACTCTCTATAGTGTTCCGGTCAATGAAATAAATTGGAGCAATTGAGATGGATCCTGCCGCTAAACGGGATGCGCGAATCGCGCGAGATGCGGATGCCGCGTCGGCTCAAACTAGCGGCGCGCCCGGCCCCGGCATGCTGGAGCGCGCGTTCGCGGTCATCCGCGCGTTATCCGAAGCGCAGCCCGACGGCGGCCGCGTCACGCGTCTGGCGAAAGCGGTGGGTCTCACGCAAGGCACCGTGCATCGCATCCTTCACGCGTTGATCGCCGAAGGCATCGTCGAACAGGACGAAAGCTCGAAGCTCTATCGGCTAAGTGTCGATTTCTTCGCGCTCGCCGCGCAGGCCGGCAATCCGAGCGGCATGCGCACGCTGTGCCGTCCCGCCTTGCTGCGGCTCTGCGCGAGCCTGGGCGACACGATTTTCCTGTTGGTGAAAAGCAGTTTCGACGCGGTGTGTCTCGACATCTGCGAAGGGCCGTTTCCGATTCGCTCGTTCACCGGCGATATCGGTGGGCGCGTGGCGTTGGGTGTCGGGCAGGGGAGTCTGGCGATTCTCGCGTTCCTGCCGGAAGCGGAGCGCGAAGAGATCATTCGTTTCAACGTGCCGCGTATTCGCGGCTACGGCGTGCTCGACGAAGTGTATTTGCGCACCGAGATCGAACGCGTGCGCCAGCTGGGTTACGCGGGGCGCAATAGCGGCGTGCTCGACGGCATGGCGGGCGTGGCGGTACCGATTCTGGACCGCACCGGCGTCGCGGTGGCGGCGCTGAGCGTCGGCACGCTCGCCGCGCGTCTGGGCGACGATCGTCTGCCGATGGTGGTCGAATTGCTGCGGCGCCAGGCGGAGGCGATCGGCCCGCAAACCAATCCGTTCGACGTCGCATTGCGCCGGCCGATGCACGGTTTGTCGCGCGCCATGACCGCCGAGCGGATCACGGGGTAGGCGCTTTGCTTGCCGGCCCAATGCTTCACGTTTTCAGCTAGAGCGTCCAGTGGCCATCGAGCAACCAGCGATATGCACGCTCAACAAGCTGAAGATCCGCTGCCCGGCCGCTGGCCTGGATACCGGCGAGGTCTGGAAGCGGCAGATCCACGGCAGTGCAGTCAGGATAGTCTCGCACACGCAATTCAGCAGCGATTGTCGTGAAGAATGCGACCGTGGGTACGTCAAACCCCGCTGCGATGTGAACAGCGGCTGTATCCGAGGTCAGGATAAACCGCGCGCCCTTCACCCAGGACAGGAACGCGGCAGTATCGAGGGAACGGTTAGTGATGTCCGTGTAGTGGGCATGGTCAATCTTGCCGAATCCCAAAACGGGAAGGTTGAATTTCTGCCACATGCGTTCAACGAGTTCAACGCGAAAAGGCTCCGGAATACTGCGAACCGGCGTACTCGCAACGGGACAGAAGAGAACGTATTTCTCCGGTAATGGATCCCGGTTGAATGCCGGTAGCTTGACCTGCCTCAACCACTCATTGGCCTTGTCAGTAGCAGTCACCGCATCGGGCGAAACGCCCAGCGACCAGAGGAAGAAGTCGATCATCGGCATCGACGCAAAATTTGGCCAGAACAGGTGATTGCCGATATCGAGCAGTAAGTCGTCGCGAGACATCGATCCGACATGCACCGGCAAGTCGATAATCTCACCGACGACCGGTTCTGCCAGTTTGTACAATTGTCTTACATACTCCGGGTCCCTACGCGGCCGGTAGATGCAGATGGAAATTCCCGGGTTCGCACGCCTGATAGCGGCGAGCGCTGAGATTCCGATGATGGAATCCCCTAGCGTCACGCCCATTCCGTTAATCACATGCAGGCGGGAGACACGAGAGTAATCGATTTCGAACGCCTCGACATTTGCATTTCTGATCGCTGACACAGTGGCAAGACTTCGATAGCCGTCGACGGACGCCCCTTCAACCTCGAGATCGTATGAAGCGACGATTTCATCATTCGCCGATAGGAGCGAGCCCGCGTTTGCGAGCGCGGAGAGTGGGTCAAGATACGTCATTGCTGGGTCCTTCAGTCTTGTACGACTGATGCGCGAAGGCCTGCAATAATGCGTCGTGCAGAACTGCATTGCGTACAGGCTTTACTAGCAGTTGTGTGAATAGTAGTCTGGCAACGCCTTCATTTTCAGCAACACTTGAAAAGGCGCCCACCCGATTATAGGGATATTCTGATCCAATCCTGGAAAGCCCCGAACTTTCCGGACCACATAGATGCCGTCTTCTGCAGGCATCTAACAGTTGACATACAGGCAAGCGCCAGCTTTGCTATGATCCGATCAGAACATTCAATAACCGCTACCAGCGGCAGGCTCACGCTGAACACTCCCTTATGAAGTATTTCTCGATCGTCCTCACCTGCAGCCTCCTGTCTGTGGGCGCCGTGCAAGCGGATCAATTCATGCCGCTGATCATTAACGGCAAAGTTTCCAACATCAACGATCCGGCAACGCACGGCTACCGCTTTTCGCAAGCGGAATTGATGTCGACGGCTTCCGCGACCATCGTTACTTCGACAAACTGGACGAAGAGGGAATCATTTTCCGGCCCTCTGCTCTCCGCGCTTTTGAAGCGCGTCGGGGCGGCAGGTTCAACGTTGTCGGTATGTGCGGCTGACGATTACTGTCACGATGTGCCCGTAGCAGATGCCGAGAAATACGGGGTTATCCTCGCGCTGACCGCGGATGGCAAGCCGCTGCCTCTTTCGACCTTTGGACCGGCTTGGCTCATCTATCCTCGCGACAAATACCCTGGCGAACTCAACACTGCAACCTACGATGCACGCTTCGTCTGGCAAGTCACCCGGATAACCGTCAAATGAACGCGGCGCCCGGTGTTCGAAGGGCCAATCGTGTCCTCGCGTTGCTGTTGCCTTGCGTTCTGGTCGCGGCTGCTGGATGGACATACGCGTTGTACGACCTGTTGCTCTCGCCTGGCAGCATCATCTCTACGCTAGGCCCGCAGGAGAATCATTACTGGACGGTTGCACGGTTCCAGATCGCGGCACTCAACAGCGAACAGCAGGTGCTCCTTTACGAGCGGGGCACCGCACCGGACTTCGATGCGGTCACAGCGAAATTCAATGTACTGCGCTCCCGCTATGCGCTAATGGCGCATCGCTCCGAAGCCGCAGATATGCTCGCCGGGCTGCCTTCGTTCCGACCGACCATGGAACGACTCGGCACCGCGTTGAGACAGATGGAGCCACTTCTGCAGCAGTTGCATACCGATCGCCGCCCGGCAGATGAGCTGATACCGTTGTTCGAAAAACTGAAGGCGGATAGTGGGCAGCTGGCATACGAAATCGGCGATCTCGAAGTCGCGCACCGCGATAGCGTCTACGAAGACTTCGTCCGCAAACGCAAAAACATCTTTATCGCCAGCGTTGGTGTTGCCGTGCTGGCATCGATAATGGGCGTGCTCGCCTTCGTCTATGACAGGAGACGCCGCGCGTTTGTCGCACAGCAATCCGCGGCTCTTGCGGCGGAGCAGCGAGCGAACCATGCGGCAGCCGAAGCCATCAGCGCAAAGAACGCTTTTCTCGGCGCGGTAGGGCATGAGTTGCGGACTCCGCTCCAGTCCATCACGTCATCCATCGAGTTGCTGGTCGCCAGCAACCCCGATGAGGCGAATGCACGGGTAATGAGCCGTCTTGACCGCGCTGCGAGACAGCTGGAATCACAGATGCGTGATCTGACCGACTACGCTCGGCTTGATTCGGGAAAACTGACGCTCCGTCCGGCGCGTTTCGATGCGGCCGAGGTTCTCTACAGTGTCTGTGACGATATGTTGCCGCTGGCTACGGGCAAGGGTCTGGAACTCACAGTCGGTGTCGACGTAGAGGCGGACGAGTACATGGCGGATGCGGCGCGCCTGCGTCAGATCATTGTTAATCTCATTTCGAACGCAATCAAATACACACACGAAGGAACAGTCGATGTTGCTATGACATCGAGTTCTAAACGGGACCACTCCGTCCTGCATGTCAGTGTGAGCGATAGCGGTGTAGGCATCCCAGCTGATCGCATTGATGACGTATTCAAAGCCTTTACACAGATCAGGCCTGAAGGCGCCGCCCGTCAGGACGGTGTAGGCATGGGTCTCACCATCGTCAAGGGTCTCATTGACCTGATGGGTGGAGAGATCAGCGTGACCAGCGAATTCGGGCGCGGAACCGTATTTACCGCATCGCTCCCAGTCGCGCATGTCGAGCACCAAGCCGCTACTACGCCAGTTCGCATGCGCCCGATGAGTGCAACAGGAAAGCCGCGCCGCGCCTTGGTCGTCGACGATCAGGAATTCGCGCGTGAAGCCATTCGTGATTTGCTGGTAGCGCTGAATTACGAATGCACTGTTGCCTCCGATGGTTTCGAGGCAATGATCAATCTTGCGACTATCCGCCAGGACGTTCTTCTGTTTGATATCCAGATGCCCGGCATGGACGGCCCCGAGCTTGCACGTAAACTTCAAACGACGCCGGGTCCCAATCAGCACACACCGATCGTGTGGATCAGCGCTATGCCACGGGAGACGACTACGCTCTCAGATGCTGAGAGTTTCCGTCACTACCTGATGAAGCCCGTGCGCGTCGATAGTTTGAGATCGACGCTAGAGGATGTGCTTCGGCCCAGCGCGGTCGACCTACTCTGAAAGGGCGGTCGGAACCCGTGGAAGCGAGCCGATTCTGGCAAGCTAGCGGCCCCCCAAGGGTGCTTCCTCCCGGGCGTCCCCCACGCGAATGCACGCGACGCGCGTCGCGCTCGCTGCGTGCGTGACAGGCTGCGGAATCTCCTGCGCGCAGGCCTCGATCGCATCCGGGCAACGCGTGCGAAACGCGCAACCGGAGGGCGGGCTGAGCGGCGACGCAATCTCGCCGCGCAGCAGCAGATGACGGCGCGCACGTTCGACGGCCGGATCGGGCACCGGCACCGCCGACAACAACGCGCGCGTATACGGATGGCGCGGCGTGCCGTACACCTCGCGCTTGTCGCCGAACTCCATCACACGTCCCAGATACATGACCAGCACGCGATGGCTGATTGCCTTGACGACCGCGAGATCGTGCGCGACGAACAGCAGCGACAGCGACAACTCGCGTTGCAGATCGCGCAGCAGGTTGACGATCTGCGCCTGAATCGACACGTCGAGCGCCGACACCGGCTCGTCGCAGATCACCAGTTGCGGCTCGCCGATCAACGCGCGCGCAATGCCGACGCGCTGACACTGGCCACCGGAAAATTCATGCGGATAGCGGCGCAGATGCTGCGCGTTGAGGCCGACACGTTCGAGCATCGTCAGCACGCGCCGCTGCACGTCGGTGCGGGAGACGTCCTGCCCGTACGTGGTGAGCGGCTCGGCGACGATCTGTTCGATCGTCATGCGCGGATCGAGCGAGGCGAGCGGGTCCTGGAAAATCATCTGTACGTCGCGGCGCAAACGCGAGGTGTCGCGGCACGCATCCGGCAGGACGGTTTCGTTACCGAGCCAGCGCACGCTGCCGCTCGCCACCGGCGCGAGTCCGATGATCGCGCGCGCCAGCGTGGACTTGCCGCAACCCGATTCGCCGACGAGGCCCACGGTTTCGCCGCGCCGCACGTTGAACGACACGCCGTCCACCGCGCGCAGCGTCGCTTTGCCGGACCACGGAAAGCCGCCGCGCGGCACGCCGAATTGCACCTTGAGAGTGTCGACCGACAGCAACGTTGCCGGATCCTGGCTTGCAGTTGATGTGGCGCTCATGCGTGTTGTGCCTCAATGATTTCCAGCGCGGGCCGATGGCACGCGCGTAGCGCGCCGGCGTCTGTCTGCGATGCCGTGAGCGCCGGGCGCGATTCGCGGCACCGGTCGCTGCAATACGCGCAGCGCGGTGCGAACGCGCAACCCGCGCCGACTTCGCCGGGCAGCGGCGGATTGCCGGGAATGGTTTGCAGCGGGCGGTCGTCGTCGTCGGTCAGGCGCGGCAGGGCGTTCAGCAGGCCGATCGTGTACGGATGGGTCGGTGCGGCGAACAGCGCGGCGGCGCTCGCCTGCTCGACGGTCTGGCCGGCGTACATCACCATCACGTCGTCGCATAAACCGGCTACCACGCCCATGTCGTGCGTGATCAGAATGATCGCGGTGCCGCGTTCGCGATTCAGCTCGCGCAGCAACTCGATGATTTGCGCCTGCACGGTCACGTCGAGCGCGGTGGTCGGCTCGTCGGCGATCAGGATTTCCGGCTCGGAGAGCAGCGCCATCGCGATCATCACGCGCTGGCGCATGCCGCCGGAAAACTCGTGCGGATACATGTCGATGCGCCGCGCGGCGTCGGGAATGCGCACCGTATCGAGCGTTTCGATCGCGCGGCGGCGCGCTTCGCGGCGCGACATCTTGCGATGCAGTTGCAGCGTTTCGGTCATCTGCCGTTCGATCGTCAGGAACGGATTGAGCGAGGTCATCGGGTCCTGGAAGATCATGCCGATGCGGTCGCCGCGAATCCCGTTCAGCGCGGCTTCGTTCATCGTCAGCAGGTTCTCGCCGCGATAGCGCGCAACGCCTGACACCTTGCCGTTGCCGGCCAGCAGGCCCAGCAACGCCATCACCGTCTGGCTCTTGCCCGATCCCGATTCGCCGACGATGCCGAGCGTGCGGCCGGCTTCCAGCGAAAACGACACGCCTTGCACCGCGTCGACGGGCGCGCCTTCGCGGCGCGTGAAGCGCACGCTCAGGTCTTTGACTTCGAGTAGCGGCATGTCAGCGGTCCTTCGGATCGAATGCGTCGCGCAGACCGTCGCCGACGAAATTCACGCAATACAGCGTCACGCACAACATCACGGCCGGACACAGCAGCAGCCACGGCATCGATTCGAGCTTCTGCGCGCCGTCCTGAATCAGCACGCCCCAGCTCGTCATCGGTTCCTGCACGCCGAGGCCGAGAAACGACAGCACCGATTCCGTCAGCACGATGTTCGGCACCGTCACGCTCGCGTACACGACCACCACGCCGAACAGATTCGGCACGATGTGGCGCGCGATGATCGAGCGTGAACTCACTCCGATCGCGCGGGCGGCGTCGATGAATTCGCGCGAACGCAGCGACAGCGTCTGGCCGCGCACCACGCGCGCCATGTCGAGCCACGAGAATGCGCTGATGGTCAGCACGACCAGATAGAACGCGCGGCCGAACATCGTCATCATCAGGATCGCGATCAGCATGTAGGGGATCGCATACATCATGTCGACGATGCGCATCATCACCGCGTCGACGCGCCCGCCCAGATAACCGGCGCTCGCGCCATACGCGACGCCGATCAGCCCCGACACCAGCGTGCCGAGCAGACCGACTTCCAGCGACACGCGCCCGCCTTGCAGCGTGCGCGCGAGCAGGTCGCGGCCGAGTTCGTCGGTGCCGAACCAGTGCATGTTCAGCAATGTCGGCGGCAGACTGATCGCGCTCCAGTCGCTGTCGATCGGATTATTCGGCAACAGCCACGGACCCGCGCCGCAAGCGATCACGATCAGCAGCAACACGACGAACCCGGCAAACGCCGCGCGATTGCGCACGAAGCGCATGGCGGCGGTGGCGAGCGGGCCGCGCGAACGCGGCGCCTTCGCGATGGCCGCGAGCGGATCGAGCGCCGCGGCAGTCGATTGAATTGAGCGGGGCATGGATCAGTACCGGATGCGCGGATCGAGCCAGGCGTACGCCAGATCGACCAGCAGATTGAACAGCACGGCCACGGCGGTCGTCAGCACGACGAGGCCGAGCACGAGGGTGTAGTCGCGGTTGATCGCGCCGTTGACGACCAGTTGGCCGAGGCCGGGCAGCGCGAACACCGATTCGGTGACCACCGCCGCGGTGATCGACGAGATGCAGATCGAGCCGAGCAGCGACACCACCGGCATCAGCGCGGGCTTCAACGCATGGCGCAACACGATCGTGCGGCCCGGCAGCCCTTTGGCGCGGGCGGTGCGGATGAAATTGCCCGTCAGCACTTCGATCATGCTGCCGCGCATCACGCGAGCGATCGCGGCGACGTTGATGATGGTGAGCAGCACGATCGGCAGCACGCGATAGCGCCACTCGCCTTCGCCCCAGCCGCCGGCCGGCAGCCAGCCGTGGCCTTCGGAGGTCTTCAGCAGGATCGCGAAGATCCACACCAGCACCGGGCCCAGCACGAACGGCGGCACCACGTTGCCGATATTGCCGAGCACCATCACCAGGTGATCGATGAAACGGTCGCGCCGCACGGCAGCCAGCGTGCCGAGCGTGACGCCGATCACGACCGCGATCGGCACCGATACGCCGCCCACGCCGAGACTCACCGGCAACGCCTTCCACACCAGATCGTTGACCGACCAGTCGGCGTAGCGGAACGACGGACCGAGGTCGCCGTGCAGCAACGCGCCCAGGTAATGGAGGTACTGCAGCCACAACGGTTCGTCGAGGTGGTACTTGGCGTTGAGGTTCGCGAGCACGGCCGCCGACAGATGCTTCTCGGTGTCGAACGGCCCGCCCGGGGTGAGGTGCAGCAGCAGATAGCACGCGGTGATCACGGCGAGAATCGTCGGGATCGCCCAGAGCGTGCGGCGCAGCGTATAGGCCAGCATGACAGGGCTCCCGCGCTCAGTGCTTGATCAGATACATGTCTTGCGTGGCGCGCTGGTCGACGTAATTGGTCGACGTGTAGCCGCCCACGTACGGTTTGACCAGCCGGTCCGCCGAGTACTGGAAGAGCGGCACGATCGGGTAGTCGTTCATCGCCAGATCGTGCGCTTGCGTGAGCAGGGCGGTGCGTCTGGCGTCGTCGAGTTGCTGGTTGCCTTCATCGACCAGTTTGTCCACTTGCGGATTGCAGTAGTGTTGATCGTTCTGCACGCTGTTGCAGCGTATCAGATCGAAATACGAGTTGGCGTCGTTGTAGTCGACGAACCAGCCGTCGCGCGATGCCTGCACCTTGCCGTCGTGACGCTGCTTGAGCAGCACTTTGTATTCGACGTTTTCCAGCCTGGCGCTCACGCCGAGCTTGGTGCGCCATTCCGAAACCGCGAAGAGCGCGACTTTCTTGTGCAGATCGTTGGTGTTGTAAGTGAGCGTGAAAGTGAGCGGCTTCGCGTCGGAGTAGCCGGCTTCCTTCAGCAGATTGCGCGCGTACTCGACACGCTTCGGCATCGGCCAGCTGGCCCAGTCAGGCTTGAATACGGCCGCGCCTTGCGTGCCCTTGGAGATCAGGCCGTACATCGGCAACTCGCCGTCCTCGGTCAGGCGCGAGGTCAGCAGGTCGCGGTCCAGCACCATCGACAGTGCCTGGCGCACGCGTTTGTCCTTGAATGCGGGGTCTTCGTTGTTCAGGCTGTAATAGTAGGTGGCGATCTGCACCCCGGTTTTCAGTTCGGCGCCGAACTGCTTGCTCACCTGCGAATAGATGCCCGACGGAATCGAATACGTGTAGTCGAACTGGCCGGCCTGATACATGCGCATTGCCGTTTCGTCGTTTTCGATCGGCAGATACGTGACCTTCGTGATCACGACCTTGCCGGCGTTCCAGTATGTGCTGCTTTTAGTGCCCACCAGCCGGTTGCCCGGCTGCCAATCGGTCAGCGCATACGGGCCGTTGCCGACGAAATTGCCCGGACGGGTCCAGTCGCCGCCGAACTTCGTCACGGTCGCGCGATTGACCGGCACCATGGCGGGCATGGCAGTCAGTTGCGGGAAGAAGGCGGCGGGCACCTCGGTGGTGACCTCGAGCGTGTACGGATCGACGGCGCGCGCGGCGAGACTCGTCAGCGGCGCCTTGCCGGCGATGATCGCCTTGGCGTTCTTCACGAACTCGACCAGCACGGTGTATTTCGAACCCGTCTTCGGATCGAGCACGCGTTGCCACGCGTACACGAAGTCGGCGGCCGTGACGGGCTGGCCGTTGCTCCAGCGCGCATCGTGGCGCAGCTTGAAGACCCACGTATCCGGCCCCGTGCGCGTCCACGATTGCGCGACGCCAGGCACGATCGCGCCGGCTGCGTCGATGCGCGTCAGGCCTTCGAACAGGTCGAGCGCGATCGTGTCGCCGGTCCACGATTCGATGTGTGCCGGGTCGAGCGATTCGGTTTCGGACGGCACCTGGCGGGTGAGCTCCTGGCTGGCGGCAAGCGTGACGCCAGCAGGCACCGTGACGGCGAAGGCGGAAGGCTGAAGCGTAAGGACGAGCGCGGTCAGCGCCGTCGCGTAGACGAACGGGGTTTTCATCGATTGAGATCGCAAGGAAAGGTCGAAAGAGGAACGCGCTGACGCCAGGGCGCCCGGTTATCTGCGCTGCTCGGGCCGGGGCGGCCCTTGTTGCTTGTCCGACATGCAGGATTCCTTACATTTCGTAATGCAGGCAATCCCTGGCCGGACCAACCGGAAAAGGTGCCTGCTTCTTAAAACAGTCTCGGTGTGCCGACCCAGACGACCACTGACTCCACGCGAGCGGTATTCACCCAGCTATGGGGCACCGTCGATTCGTAATGCGCGCTGTCTCCCGCGTGCAACACGAACGTCTTGCCTTCCAGCGTCAACGACACTTCGCCGTCGATCACATAAACAAACTCTTCACCGGCGTGCGTGGTCACTTCGGAGCGCTTCTGCCCGGGCGGCATCCTCACGAGGATCGCTTCGAGCTGACGGCCGCCCGTCAGGTTGGTCAGCCGTGCAAACAGATTGGCCGAATCCGCAAAACCGAAAAACTTCAACTGATCGCCGCGACTCACGCAGCGTTCTTCGCTGGGTGTGTCGACGAAATACTGCACCGTCACCCCGAGCGCGCTGGCAATCCCGGCCAGCGAAGTGATGGACGGTGACGCCAGGCCGCGTTCGACTTGCGACAAAAACGGCTTTGAAATACCAGCCGCAGTTGCTGTGTCGTCGAGCGTGCGCTTTAGCCGTTGCCGCAACGCGCGGATCTTGCTGCCGAGTTCGAGAGCCGGATTGTTCTTTTGAATTGTCGTGACCATAGCAGGAGGAAATTAGCCCGTCAAAATTTGTTTGATATAAGTAAATATGGTTTGATTGCGCGCCAGGCCGGGGTGGCGGGCCGTTCAGTGCCCGGTCGAGCAAGGGGCCGCATTTTCGAGACAACGCTCTATGTTGCCAGAAGCGAGAAGGGCGCCCGCCGATTTGGCTGGCGCGTGATGGGAATTCGAAAGGTATTCGGGCCGTAGCTCAATATATGCGCAGCGCGCATTCTGCTATGCAGATTGAGTATCAGAGGCCATTAAAGGCATGACGCCAAAGGCTATTTTTCGCGACGGCGAGATCGAGAAACGAACGCCGGATGGCATGTAAGGGAAGGTAATCGAGCGGGATCAGTGAATTCCCTGAGTGACGAAGAATGCTTCTATTTACAGAATCTCCCCCGCTTGGCGGAGGGCGCACGTGTTCACATCGCACGCCGGCCCTGTCGCTGTGCTGAACTACTTCATCATGTTCCGCACCCTCGCGCATATCGGCTCCGCGCCGGACGCCGGACCGATCCGCTGGAAACGCGTCGGCGCGGTCGCGCTGGGCGGCGTCGTGCTCGGTACGGCGACAATGTTCGTGCTGCAACACAAGGCGATCGCGGTGGCCTGCGTGTACACGGCGGGCGTCGCGATTCTGGCGATCTTCGCCTACATGCTGGTCAAGTGCGAACGCTCGGAGCGCTCGGGTCTGCTTGCCGCGCTGATTCTGACCGCGCAGGTGATTCTGTTCTTCGTGTTCTACGTGCAAATGTCGACGTCGTTGACGCTGTTCGCGCTGCGCAACGTCGATCCGCACTTTTCGCTGTTCGGCGTGACGCTGTTCACGTGGAGCGCCGCGCAATTCCAGGCGCTCAATCCGATCTGGATCATGCTGCTGAGCCCGGTGCTCGCGCTGCTATATACGAAGCTCGCGAAGCGCGGCAAGGACGTGCCGGTGGCGGTGAAGTACGCGATCGGCTTCGCGGCGGTGGCGGCCGGCTTCTTCGTGTATGCGGCCAGCGGCAACTACGCGGTGAATGGCCGCGTGTCGTCGTGGTTCATGGTGGGCGGCTACGGTTTGTACTCGCTGGGCGAGTTGCTGGTCAGCGGGCTGGGCCTCGCGATGATCGCGCGCTACGTGCCGGCGCGCATGAGCGGCTTCATGATGGGCGCTCACTTTGTCGCGACCGGCGTGTCGCAGTATCTCGGCAGCGTGGTCGCGAATTTTGCGCAGATGCCGGCGGCCAATCTGGATCCGCTCGAATCGTTGCCGCTGTACACCAGGTTATTTAACGGCTTGGGCTGGCTCGCGGCGGTGGGCGCGCTGATCGCCGTGCTGCTGTTGCCGCTGATGCGCAAGCTTTCGCGCGAGCATCAGCGTTGCGGCGACGAAGCGCGTGAGAACGCGCGGCAAACGGCTGTGCTGGGCGCGGTGACGGAGTAAATCGTTGATCGCAATCATGTGATTGCATGACCTGCTCCTTATCGAAAGTGTCCGCTTCAAGCGGGCGACGGAGGTAAGCTTACAATCGGTATTGGTCGTTCGAAGTGATCATTTCTGGATTATTTGAGGTAACCACTCGGATGGACATCCATATCGCGGTCGAAGGGCGTCACGATCTATCCGGACAGATCTACCGGCAACTGCGCGCCGGGATTCTCGAAGGGCGCCTCGCCGGCGGCACGCGGCTGCCGTCCACGCGCGATCTCGCCACGCAACTGGGCGTGTCGCGCAAGACCACGCTCGACGTATTCGAGCGGCTCCTCGCCGAAGGCTATCTGAACGCTCGCGCCGGTTCAGGCACCTTCGTCGCCGACGGCCTGGAGCGCTTGCCGGTGGAGCGCTCGTCGCACGCGCGCGCAGCGGTCTCCGCGCGCGAGCAGGCGAGAGCCAAAGCCAAAGGCAACGCCCGCGCTCGCGCCCAGCCGCTATGGGAGCAGATGCCCGACGCCTTGCCGTTGCCGCGGCCCACGGTGCCGTCACCGCAAGACTTTGTCGGCGGCACGACCGACAAATCGCTGTTCCCCTTCGACGTCTGGCGCCGCTGCGTGAACCATGCATTGCGCGTGCAAACGCGTGGCCAAGGCGTTTATCACGATGCGGCCGGCGAACAGGAATTGCGCCTCGCGATCTCGCGCTACCTCGCGTTCAACCGCGCGGTGGCGAGCAATTGGGAAGACGTGATCGTCACGCAAGGTGCGCAACACGCGCTCGATCTGCTGGCGCGCATCACGCTGCGGCCAGGCGATGTCGCGGCGATCGAGGACCCCGGCTATCCGCCGGCCCATGCATGCTTCACGGCCACCGGCGCGCGCGTCGTGCCGGTGCCGGTGGATAGCGAAGGCCTGATCGTGCGTAAGCTGCCGGACAAGGCGCGGCTCGTCTACGTCACGCCGTCGCATCAGTTTCCGCTCGGCATGCCGATGAGTCTCGAGCGGCGCGTCGAGTTGCTCGAATGGGCGCAGAAACGCGGTGCCGTGATCATCGAGGACGATTACGACTGCGAGTACCGCTTCGAAGGCCGGTCGATGGAGCCGTTGAAGAGTCTCGACCGCGCCGGGCTGGTTGCGTACGTGGGCACCTTCTCGAAGACGATATTTCCGGAGCTGCGGGTCGGCTATGCGGTGCCGCCGGCGTCGCTCTTCGTGCCGCTTTTCAAGGCCCGCCAGATCGCCGACTGGCACGGCTGCACGCTCACGCAAACCGCGCTCGCGACCTTCATGCTCAACGGCGACTTCGCCAGGCATCTGCGGCGCATGCACAAGATCTACGCGGCGCGCCGCGCGATGCTGCTGGACCACTTGCACGGCGACCTCGCGCCGTGGTTCGAGCCGATCGTGCCGACCGCGGGCATCCATATGGCCGCGCGTCTGAAAGCGCCTTTGACCGAAGCAGCGATTGTGAGCGCCGCGCGTGAAGCATCGATCGGTCTATACGGACTCGCGCCGTTCCATCTGCGCGCGAAGCCGCAGCCCGGCTTGATCTTCGGCTACGGCGGCATTGCCGTCGAGCATATCGACGCGGCACTCACCACGCTTGCCGGCATGTTGCCGCGCCTCGCCGGCTAAATACGGTATCGGCTATTGGCTGCCACGGACTGCGATCGCGCTGCCGATGGATACGAAAGTACCTGTTTCCACGCATCGAAACGCGCTGTAACGTGCGTTACGTGTTGGTATTGCAGCGCGCTTCGAAGCGCGCTTACCCGCGAAATACCCGCTAAAACAAGCATCAAAATGTGTTGCGCAGTCTGCGCCGCGCAACAAACCTTGGCCGTTATGCACAAAAGAGTCGCGCAAATCGTATTAGCGCTTGTAGAATCCGGCGTTGAAGCGTGCACATACCGTGTGCGCTTCGTGCAATTCACTGACCACAACAGGTAGGAGAAACATGCCGACTTCCGCAAAAAAGGTGGCCAAGAAGGCTGCTGCCCCGGTACCGACCAAGAAGGTTGCTGCAAAGAAAGTTCCTGCGAAGAAGGCCGTCGCAGCTAAGAAGGTCGCCGTGAAGGCGTCCAGCGCACCGTCGCCGATCAAGGACACCTTCACGAAGGCCTCGCTGGCTGCACACGTCGCTGAACGCGCCGCTGTGGAACTGAAGGCTGCCAAGGCCGTGCTGGCCGCGCTCGAAGACACGATCCTCGGCGCCGTGCACAAGAAGGGCGCTGGCGAATTCACGCTGTCGGGTCTTCTGAAGATCGTCGCGCAAACCGTGCCGGCGAAGAAGAAGCGCTTCGGCAAAGACCCGTTCACGGGCGAAGAGCGTTGGTTCCCGGCCAAGCCGGCTAGCGTGCGCATCAAGGCACGCCCGCTGAAGAAGCTGAAAGACGCAGCAGCAGGCTGATCGCGCTTCATGCGTTGCCGCGGTTTTTTTAACTGCGGCGAACGCGTGAGCCGACCGGCAATGCAGGTTGTCTGAATCCCCGCGGGTGCGAATCCGCGGGGATTTTTTTATGCGCGCGCCCGGTGGTTTTGCGAGTTGCCTGGACACGCGCCGTCAACGTGCCGCGAACCTGGTGCGAGTTCGGTGCGAGTTCGGTGCGAGTTCGGTGGCGAGGCGGCGCAGGTTCAGGCCTGATTCCGAGGTGGCCGCCGCGGTGCCGGGCATGCACCGTACTAGCGCATCATGGGCCGCCGCAGTACGATGGCGGCGGGGGCCATGCTGGCCGGGATGCGCTGTTCGTGTGCATGTGGGGCGTTTTACACGCGAAAAAGCCCAATGGCATAGCGCTTGCTTCAACGGTTGTCGAACACCGAATGCGCAGCGCATTCGCCTTCTATCCGACAACAAGAGCGGGGCGTGACATGCGATGCTATGACGAGATGCGCCATCACGACGATGCCGTGCGGCCACACTACGCACGCTTCGAACGATGGCTGGTGAAGCAGGGTAATGAAGCGATCGCGCGCAAACGCGCCGAAGCGGACCTGCTATTCCGCCGGGTCGGCATCACCTTCGCGGTAAACGGCGATTTGTCGGGTACCGAGCGGTTGATTCCCTTCGACCTGATTCCGCGCATCATTCCGCGCAGCGAATGGCAGACGCTGGAAGCGGGTTTGCGACAGCGCGTGCAGGCGCTCAACCTGTTCATCCACGACGTTTATCACGGGCGCAATATCGTGCGCGCCGGGATCGTGCCGGCCGAGCAGGTCTATACCAACGCGCAGTACCGGCCCGAAATGCAGGGCGTGAATGTGCCGCTCGGTGTTTACGCGCATATCGCCGGCGTCGACGTGGTGCGCGCCGGCGACGAGGGCGCGTTCTACGTGCTCGAAGACAACCTGCGGGTGCCGTCCGGTGTGTCCTACATGCTGGAAAACCGCAAGATGATGATGCGGCTGTTCCCGGAACTGTTCGTGCAGAACCGCATTGCGCCGGTCGCGCACTATCCCGATCTGCTGCTCGACACGCTGCGTTCGGTGGCGCCCGAAGGCGTCGACGATCCGGTTGTCGTGGTGCTCACGCCGGGCATGTACAACTCCGCGTATTTCGAGCACACGTTCCTCGCGCAGCAGATGGGCGTCGAACTGGTGGAAGGCAAGGATCTGTTCGTCGACGACAACTACGTGTTCATGCGCACCACGCAGGGTCCGAAGCGCGTCGATGTGATCTACCGCCGCGTCGATGACGACTTCCTCGATCCGCTCGCATTCCGTAACGATTCGGCGCTCGGCGTGCCGGGTCTGTTGACCGCGTATCGCGCCGGGCGCGTCGCGCTCGCGAATGCGATGGGCACCGGCATCGCCGACGACAAATCGATCTACCCGTACGTGCCGGAGATGATCGAGTTCTACCTCGGCGAAAAGCCGATCCTCAACAACGTGCCGACCTATCAGTGCCGCAAGCCCGACGATCTCGCGTACACGCTGGCGCATCTGCCCGAACTCGTCGTGAAGGAAGTGCACGGTGCCGGCGGCTACGGGATGCTGGTGGGACCGGCCTCGACGAAAGCCGAAATCGAATCGTTCCGCGAGCGCCTGATCGCGCGCCCGGCTGGCTATATCGCGCAGCCGACGCTGGCGTTGTCCGCGTGTCCGACGTTCGTCGAAGCAGGCATCGCGCCGCGCCATATCGACTTGCGGCCCTTCGTGCTGTCCGGCAAGACCGTCACGATGGTGGCGGGCGGGCTGACGCGCGTGGCGTTGCAGGAAGGCTCGCTAGTCGTCAATTCGTCGCAAGGGGGCGGCACCAAGGACACCTGGATGGTCGACTGACGGGCCTGCGGATGCGCTCGCTCATGCGAGCACATCCGCGACTCAACAAGCCGGCGACGCACCCTATGCGCCGCCTGCGCACACGGATAACCAGCGCGGGCCTTTTTCAAAGGCTTCGCGTCATCAGATACGGAACGCCGTCATGCTAAGCCGCACCGCCGATCACCTCTTCTGGATGGCCCGCTACATGGAGCGCGCGGAGAACACCGCCCGCATGCTCGACATCAACCTGAAGGCGCAGTTGTTGCCGCAGACGCCCGAGCAGGAAGCGCGCGCGCAACGCTCGGTGCTGCGCATCTCCGAGCTCGAAACCGCATTCGCGCAGCGCTACGACGAACCGACCCGCGAAAACGTGCTCGATTTCATGGTGGCCGATTCGACCAATCCGTCGAGCATTCATTCGTGTTTGCAGGCCGCGCGCGAAAACGCCCGCGCGGTGCGCGGCACGTTGACGACCGAATGGTGGGAAACCATCAACGACACCTGGCTGGAATTCAACGAGCGCACCGCGTCCGGTCAGGCCGCGGGCAACCCGGGCGCGCTGTTCGAGTGGGTGAAATTCCGCTCGCATCTGTCGCGTGGCGTGACGATCGGCACCGCGTTGCAAGACGACGCGTTCTTCTTCACGCAGCTCGGCACCTTCCTTGAACGGGCCGACAACACCGCGCGGATTCTCGACGTGCGCTTTGCCGACGTCGAACCGAATTCACGCGACGCCGCGCGCCAGCTCGAAGATTTTTACTATTGGACCTCGATTCTCAGCTCGGTGTCGGCGCTCGAAATCTATCGGAAGGTGTATCGCGATGTCGTGACGCCGGCGCGGGTGGTCGAACTGATGATCCTGAACCAGCAGATGCCGCGCTCGCTGCTGGCGTCGCTCGAAGGCGTCTGCGCGAATCTGGCGATGCTGCGCACACAGGGCTCGAACCAGTGCGAACGCTTCGCCGGCAAGCTGCGCGCCGAACTGGTGTACTCCGACATCCGGCAGATTTTCGAAACCGGCCTGCACGCTTATCTCACGCAGTTCCTTGCACGCGTGTTCGAACTCGGCAATCTGGTCGCCCGCACCTATCTGATGCTGCCAGTCGCCTGACGGAGTTTTTTATATGTACCTGACGATCCGCCACGACACCGCCTATCGCTACGAAGCGACGGTCCATTATTCGATCCAGCAACTGCGTCTGACGCCGGCAAGCGGCGCCTCGCAGGTGGTGCGGCGCTGGAGCATCGATGCGCCCGGCAAGCTCGACGCTACCTTGGACGCTTACGGCAACGTGCTGCACACGCTGGTCATCAACAAGCCGCATAACGAGATCCGTCTGCATGTGGCTGGAGAAGTGGACACGATTGCGCTCATCGACGGTCACCTGCCCGACAGCGTCGGGCCGATTCCGCTCGAACACTTCACCTGCGCGACGCGCCTCACCGAGGCCGACGCTGCAGTCCGCGAACTGGCCGAATCGGTGCCGGTCCTGACGACTTCGAGCGGCCTGATCGAACTGTCCGAACAGATCATGCAGCGCGTGAAATACCGCTCGGGCATCACCGAGGTGACCAGCACTGCTGCGCAGGCGCTCGCGCTCGGCAACGGCGTGTGTCAGGACCACGCGCATCTGATGCTGGCCTGCTGCCGGGCGCGCGGCATTCCAGCGCGCTACGTGAGCGGCTACATCGAACCAGGCGACGTGCCGCACGCGGCGAGCCATGCATGGGTCGACGTGTGGCTCGACGGCCGTGGCTGGATTTCCATCGACGTGACGCACGCCGCGTTTGCCAGCGAAAGCTACTGCCGGCTCGCCGTCGCGCGCGATTACGAAGCCGCCGCGCCGGTGCGCGGCCGGCGTATCGGCGGGCTGGAAGAGGAGTTGAAGGTGTCCGTGACGGTCAGCGCGCAGCAGTCGCAGTAGCGGCCAGGAGCGGCTCGGGAGGTCTGGGAGGGGCGGCGCGAATGCGCGTCAGCCCGCACAGACATACAGAAAAGGCCCGCAAAGACCCTAATACGTGATAAAGGCGCATACGCGCCGCATTACAATAGCGGCGTTCTGTCGTTTTTCGCGGGTACTTTTTCTTATGACCTACTGTGTCGCGATGTCCGTCGACGAAGGGCTCGTGTTCCTCTCGGACACCCGCACCAACGCGGGCGTCGATCACATCAGCACGGCGCGCAAGATGTCGGTGTTCGAGATGCCGGGCGAACGCATGCTCGTACTGCTCGGCGCCGGCAATCTGTCGCTGACGCAAGCCGTGCTGCACGAACTCACCGAGCCGGCCGATGCTGCCCAGCCAACGCTCTGGACGGCGCCGACCATGGCCGACGCGGCGCGCGTGATCGGGCGCGCGGTGCGTTGCGTGCACCAGCGTGAGGCTGAGGCGTTGCAGGAATTCGGCGTCGACTTCAATTGCAGCTTCATTCTGGGCGGCCAGATCGCGGGCAACCGGCCGCACCTGTTCATGATCTACTCGGCGGGTAATTTCATCGAAGCGTCGGCCGTGAATCCGTATTTCCAGATCGGCGAGGCCAAGTACGGCAAGCCGATCATCGATCGCGTGCTGACGCCGTCCACGCCGCTCGACGAAGCCGCCAAGTGCGCGCTGATTTCAATGGATTCGACGCTGCGCTCGAATCTGTCGGTCGGTTTGCCGCTCGATCTGCTGGTGTACCAGAAGGATTCGCTGCGCGTCACGCGGTTCGTCTCGATCGATCACGACAACGCGTACTTCGAGATGATTCACCGCACGTGGGGCGAGCGGCTGCGTCAGGTGTTCGGCGAGATTCCCGAGCCGGACTGGCAGGAGTCGCCCAATGTGCCGATGCAGCAGCGCGAGCGCACGCTGGTGCTGCATCGCGCGCCGGTGGGTGCCGACGGCGTCGAGCATGAACTCGAAGTGAAGCCGGCGCAGACGCTGGCGCAGTCGGATAAGGCGAAGGTTCAGCGCCGTTAGACGGATAGTGAGTGCTGCAGCATCGCGACCGGATGCGTAAGCTGCTGGCCACGCTTGGCTGCTGGGAGGAGGTCGACCACAAGGCCTTCGCCGGCCGGCTCGCCCGCGATGAGGTGCGGTGCCACGACGGCGCGCCGCTGCCGCGCGAGTTGCGGGAGCGGCTGCTGCGCGAGTGCGAACGGCTCGCGCTGGCGCAGCAGCAGTTCGCCGCGCTGGAGAAGACGCGCCAGGTGAGCGTGCCGGCCCCCGCGCGCCAGCGAAGCAATGACTTGGCGCGCCCGAAGGGGATCGGCGAAGTGGGCGCGTCGCGCCTCGCGCTCGAGCTGTTCTGGAGGGAGTTCAGCAACCGGCGCCAGGTGGGCGCCTGCGTCGGACTGGTGCCACAGCCGTACGACAGCGGCGAGAGCCAGGTCGATCAGGGCATCAGCAGGCAGGGTAACCGACGGGTGTGCGCGCTGCTGGTCGAGATGGCGTGGACCTGGCTGCGTTACCAGCCCGGCAGCGCACTGACACAGTGGGGTTCAACCAGCGCACCCAGGGCACGGGACCGAACCGTCGCGCCCGACGCATCGCGATCGTCGCGGTGGCGCGACGTCTCGCGATCGCGCTGTGGCGCTATCTGAAGGACGGCGTGATCCCCGACGGGGCACAGCTGAAGTCCACATAAGCCCAAGGTTTGGCAGGAAGGAGGTATCTTTTAGCCAGGCAGTACGTAGCAGACAGGTCTGGTGTGAACATGCCCGGCGACTGTCCTGGTTGCTGACGCAACCGCTTCTCAAGATGGGGCATGTTCCCGGTGAGGATGTCGGCGCAACGCGCATGCAGGATGAGGCTGGCTCCTTGCCAGCGGATAGAAGGTGGTCGGGACGTCAGCTCCGACGCACGCGACGATCGGCTTCGGGCCAGGACGTAGAACGCATCGCAGCAATGGTTGACGGTGAGGAACAGGCACGGCAGAAATGCGCCTGTATGGCTGGCGAGCGCAATAATCCAGGCGATCGCCAGCCATACGCCAGCATATCGCGCCTTCGCAGCGTCAAGGGGGGCCGCTACGCCAGCCTTCGCCTGCCCTTGACCCCGCTACGGCGCTTGACAATTTCCTGCTCATAGAAGGACAGTCGGGGGAACCCGCTGCCGAGAGGTCACACCAATGTCGTCACGAGCCTGCCAAAGGCTTCGCTGGCGGCCTTTTCTTTTATCCCCCGTTGATCCGGCTGGACGTGCAATGTATGCCCGCGTGGGCGTCCGTCCTGCTATGCCTTGCACATGCCGACCGGCTCTGCCGCTTCAAACCGGGGACGAAAAAAAACCAGCCGCAGGTTTATCACCCGTGGCTGGTTTTCAACTGCGTGCTGCTTCAGCAGTTCGTCAAGCTCGATTAGAACTTGTGACGGATACCCAGGCTGATGATTTCCTGGTGGTCCTTACCTGCCTGGTAGCCATACGAGCCGACCGATGCGCCTGCGTCGACGATGGCGCCCGTGCCTTGATCACGCTGATGGCCGCTTGCTTTCTGGTAAGCACCGACCAGGTACAGGTCGGTACGCTTCGACAGATTGTAGTCGCCGCCCAGCGAAACCTGGTTGTAGCTTGCCGACGCGTCGCCAGAGCCGTGCGTGTAGATGTAGCCCAGACCGAGCAGCATTGCCGGCGTGACCTGCCAGCCTGCGTAAGCGCCAGCAACCTGGAACTTCTGCTGCGACGCGAAGCCCGAGAATGCGTCCGGCTTGTACTGCGCGAAGCTGTAACGGATGTTGAACGTGAACGGACCCGTGACAAATTGGCCAGCTGCCGACGTGATGTCGATCTGCTTGGCCGACTGGTACGCACCGTTGATGTTCGAGCCGTCAAACGTAGCGTCCGACGTCACGCCCGTATTCCAGACGCCAGCCGGCGTTGCCGGAGTGACGCCGCGGCTTGCCAGCGTGTTGCCGTTTTCCATGCGGAAGTAGCCAGCTGCAACGCTGAACGGACCACCGCTCCACGTTGCTGCGCCTGCCCACGATTGGCCTGCGCCCGTTGCGCCAGCGACGCCGCCGAGAGCATACATGCCTTCGATCTGGAAGCCGCCCCACACCGGCGAGACGTACTTGATGGCGTTGTTCGTACGCGAGCTGTTGTCGTTGTTGTCAACGTCGCCCGGCGTCGTGAACGTGCTGCCGAAGTAGTTGTCACCCGTCAGCGGCTGGACCAGGTCGACGACCGGGTCATACTGGCGACCCAGCGTGAACGTACCGTACGCGTCGTGCGTCACACCGACATATGCCTGACGGCCGAACAGCTTCGTGCCCGTGCCGTACGAGCCCATCTTGCCGTTGTTCGGGTTGAAGCCGCTTTCCAACTGGAAGATCGCCTTCAGGCCACCGCCCAGGTCTTCCGTACCCTTCATGCCCCAGCGGCTACCCTGCAGGTTGCCCGGAAAGAGTTGAAAAAGGTGGTTGTTGGCCGTGTCCGCGTTATGAACATACTGGATCGAGTCATCGATCAAGCCATAAAGCGTCACGCTGCTCTGTGCATGTGCTGCGCCTGCAGCGCCGAGCAATGCCAGCGAGAGGGTCGACAGTGCGATTCGTTTCATCCATTTCTCCACGCAGATGATTAGTTTCTTTGTTGCGGAAAGGAGAATAGCTCACTGCCTCTAAAGGTAAGAACAGGAAAAAAAAGAGTGTCGCCAAAAAGTAACAAAAGCTACAAAGCCTTGTATTTAAAGCCCGTTAACGATTGTTGCTGTTTCGGCAATATTGATTCGTTGACTGAGCATTATTGTTGTTTTGTCGACAGTGAAGATTGCAGCACATGCAATTCAGACACCTGTTTGTATGATTTTTGTAATCTAGTCGTCTATTTTTTGTGCCGGATCCGTAGCGTTCGCATAAAAGCGGGAATGCTTGTCAGTTGACGAACGCGCTGGAGATTGTGGGCATGCACCACGAATGAGCATCACATGAGTTTGCGATCTTCGGGGGCCTCACATGCCGCCTTGCAGCGGTGCATGAGGCTTTCCGCCTCATGCACCGCTTTCGTCGTTATCAGCGCCAAGGCGCGCCACTGTGGCGACGGCAATCCCGGCGGCCGCTGCCAGCAGGACCGAGCCCCATGGATGCCGCCTGACATAACGATCCGCCGCGATGGCTTTGCGCCTTGCCTCCACCAGCGTGACGGCCGCG
Organism: Paraburkholderia sp. SIMBA_030; assembly: GCF_046535245.1. Taxonomy (NCBI): domain Bacteria; kingdom Pseudomonadati; phylum Pseudomonadota; class Betaproteobacteria; order Burkholderiales; family Burkholderiaceae; genus Paraburkholderia; species Paraburkholderia sp. SIMBA_030. The sequence continues at coordinate 55,290 of NZ_JAWRXB010000019.1, read as the reverse complement.
GCGCGGGTGGCTTGCGCTTCGGCATGCACGACGCCGCGGCCGATTTTGATTGCCGTAGTGCGCGCCGACGCTTTCCGCCGTGGTTGGTCCGTCGAGGAAGCCATGCCTTGAGCGGAAGCGGAACCCGCCGCGGCCGCAGCGCCGGCCACGGGCGTGACGGCGCCGCCGCCGGTCGCGCGCCCGTTCGCGCGCGGCACCGCATCCGCTGATACCGTCGACGCGGCGAGCACCGAAGCAAGCTTCGCGCGGCTGCCGGGGGGTGGGTTGTCCTGCATGCCCCATTCGCCGCGCGGGTCGTGCAGGCGGCCGCGCGCCGCCGAGAATTCCGCGCCGAGCAGCAGCACGGCCGCCGAGAAGTACAGCCACATCAGCAGCACCGCGAGCGAGCCGGCCGCGCCGAACGTGCTTGCCATCCCCGCATGAGCGATATACAAGGCGAACAGCTTCTTACCCGTCGAGAACAGCACGGCCGCAACGATCCCGCCGACCAACGCATCGCGCCACTGCACCCGGGCATCGGGCAAGAACTTCAGCAAGCCGGCAAACGCGAACGCCAGCACCAGCAAACCGACCCCGAGTTGCAGCAGGTTTCCGATCACGACATACGGAGAGTCGCCCCAGAGCCACTTGCCGATGAACGTGATGACCGTATCGAGCACCAGCGAGACGATCAGCAGGAACGCGACGCCCAGTACGAGACCGAACGAAATCAGCCGGACCCGGACCATCGCGATCACGCTCGACGAGCGCGGCCCGGTGTTGGGCCAGACTATATTGAGTGCGCTGTTGAGCGATGAGAAGGTGGCGGACGCGCCGATCGCCAGCATCGTGAACGAAATGATCGCTGCGACGCCGCCCGCGTTGCCACTGTGATGCGCGTTCTCGACGATGGTTTGCACGCCTGCGGCGGCCTGGTCGCCGAGCAGGCCATGAATGTGGTCGAATAGTTCGCCGCGCGCGGCTTGCGCGCCGAAGAACCAGCCGGCTACGGCAATCACCATCACCAGCGTCGGCGCGAGCGAGAAGGCTGCATAGAACGCGATGCTGGCGGCCATGGCTGCGCAGCGGTCGTCGGCAAACTGTTTGAATGCGCCGATTGCCCAGTTGGCTTGCTTGCGGGCCACCATCCGGAGGTTGTCGGCGGAAAGCGTGTCCGTGTCCATGGTCGTCTTCTCAATGGGGTCCTGGCGCCGGATGCGGCATTGTGCCGTTGAGGCGGTCTCGAAGCCGTCTTTGCGTTGAGGTCTTCTGCAAACCGTGCGCCTGTCACTATAGCAAGGCGGCATGCAGGTCTCGTCGACACGCGCGAGCCAGGTGTGCCGTTAGAATGCCAGTGGACCCTCACATTCTTGTCACTATGCACTCACACGAACTCGTACAGCAGCTGGACGTGATTCCAGCCGAACAACTGGGCGCGTGTCTGCCCGCGCATGTCGCCGCGCAGTTGCCGGCCCGGGGCGTCACGGTGTTCGCCGTCAGCGACGACGCCTCCGACACCGCCGAATTCAGCGCACGTTACGGCTTCGGCCTGGAAGACTGCGCGAACACCATCGTGATTCGCTATAAGAAGGAGGGCGCCGAGCATTATGCGGCGCTGGTCTCGCTGGGGTCGTTGCGTCTGGATATCAACGGCGCGGTGAAGGCTGCGCTCGGTGCGCAGCGGCTTTCGTTTGCCAGGCGGGAAGCCGCTGTGGAGCATAGCGGAATGGAGTTCGGCGGGATTACGGCCTTCGGCTTGCCGGACGATTGGCGCATTCTCGTCGATGCTGCCGTGACGGAGCGTGCTCAGATTGTGATGGGCGCCGGGGTTAGGGCAGCCAAGCTGCTGTTGGCGCCGGATATATTGCGGCAGTTGCCTCGATGCGAGGTCGCCTCGCTGACCTTGCCAGCAGGCTGAAACGCTGTTTCTCGCCTGCGTGGCGCTTTTTGTCTGCTTGCCCTGTGGCGTGCAACCAAAAAGCGCTACGCAATGGGCCCGTTGGCTCAAATAATCAATCGTGAAATCTTGGTGCCTTCCAGCGACACCCCAGCCATCAACCCGCCGTTAGTCAGCACGAAAGCCTCGACCGGTTTGGTAGCGGTCGACGTATCAATCGCGCCATTGGCGCCAACCTTCAGCACCGCGACCGTCGCATCGGCACCCGCCGCCCACCCCTGGCTGCCAAGGAATTTGTCGAGCGCATCCTGCGTCATGAAAAGGAATATGAGCGCCTTGGATTGCGCGCCGATCTGCAAGCCGAGCGACCCTGCGACCGTGCTGTAGTATCCCGCCGTGCGTCCGCCGACGCGCAACGCGCCTTCGCCATATTGTCCGCCGACCCAGAAGCCGGCGGAGATGACGGACGGAAACACGAGCACGCCGCGCGCTTTGGCAACGAGTTCGCGTGAACCGGCGACGTTCGAGTAAAGCCGATCGAGGGTTGAATCGACGCCGGCATTGATCGTGTCGCGCTTGCCCGCGTTGGCCGAAGCAGACGCGCTCGAAGACGGAGACGTTGTGGTGCAGCCGGCGAGGCCAAGACCCGCCGTTGCCAGGACGGCGCCGGTGGTGGTGATGAATTGTCGTCTGCGCATGATGGCTCTCCCTATGCGTTCGTTATGGGAGGTTCGGCTGTCGCCGTCCTCTTTGCCCCCGCCGGAATCGACCGGGAACAGGCATGTGACGCAATCTGGGGACAGCAGTTCCCGTGCCTGTTACGTCGCCTCGTGTGGCCCGTGCTCAGTGCTGCTTCTTCGCACGATCTCCCCCTGATGAATCATGCAGCCCCGAGATGCAACCGCGTGCAACCGCGTGCAATTGCTTCAAGACAGGCTTTGACGAAACCGCGCCGTCCTACACGTTGCCTAGGGCCTCGATCGTCATATCGAGCAGCGCCCGTAGCCGTCCCAGCCCTCGCAAGTCGCGGTGATAGCCGAACCAGACGTCGCGGCCCGGCGGCGCTTCGTCCAGTTCGATGCGCGCAAGTCCGGGCGTGCTGTCGCCGAGCGGGCGCGGCAGCACCGCGAGGCCCGCGCCTTCCGCGCACATGCGTGCCTGCGCGCCGCGATTGTTGCTGCCGAAGGCGACGCGCGCTTGAGGCAGCATCCGCTTGACCCAGACGACGTCGGGCAGTGAGCCGAACGCGCTGTCCATACCGATGAGCGTCTGACCGGCGCCGTCGCCTTCACCCGTGTATGCCGCCGCCAGATCGGCGCGGCCGTACAGCGCGTAGTCGATGTGCATCAGCTTGCGCTGGATGACATCCGCCTCGTCGAACGGCGTGATCCGAAACACCAGATCGGCCTCGCGACGCGCCAGATTGTAGCGGCGCGAATCGGTGACGAGTTCGATCGACACCTCGCGATGTCTTTCAAGAAACCGCGCGAACACCGGCGTCAGCACATGAACGCCGAACCAGTCCGACGACGAAACCCGCAGCGCTCCGATGAGTTGCTGTTCCTTGCCGCTCAGCGCGCGGCTGAAACCCAGCGCTTCTTCTTCCATGCGCTCGGCGTAAAGCATGACCGCGCTACCCTCGTCGGTCAGCACGAAGCCGTCGCGGGTGCGTTGAAACAACGTATGACCGACGGCCGACTCCAGCGCGCGCAGCCGGCGTCCCATGGTCGGCTGGGTCTGTCCGGCGAGCCTCGCGGCCGCGCCGAGCGTGCCGCCGCGAGCGATTGCCAGAAAGATGCGGACATCGCTCCAGTCCAGTGTCGAGCCATTCATTTTCGTTTGCGTGCTGTGCAGAAGTGTCGATTTACGTGCCTTTTCGCATGGACGATTATGCACGTATCGACTCGTTCACGTACCCACATCCCAGGAAGCCATCATGTCCATGCAAGCCCTCGTTCTGACGCAATACAACGGTCCGCTCGAGTTCACCGAACTGCCGCGGCCCGAGCCGGCGCGCGGCGAAGTATTGGTGCACATCGCCGCGAGCGGCCTGAATCCGCTCGACACCAAAATTCGCGCTGGCGCGGCCGGCCACGCCAGACATCCGCTGCCGCTGGTGCTGGGTATCGACATGGCGGGCGTCGTCGAGGCGGTAGGCGCCGGTGTCAGCGCGTTCAAGGCAGGCGACCAGGTGTACGGCATGACCGGTGGTGTCGGCGGGATACAGGGTTCGCTCGCGCAATATGCAGCCGTCGATGCGGACCTAGTGGCGTTGAAGCCGTCGAATCTGTCTATGCGCGAGGCCGCCGCGCTGCCGCTCGCTTTCATCACGGCGTACTCGGGCATCGTCGATCGCGCGCACTTGCAGGCCGGGCAAACCGTGCTCGTGCACGGCGGCGCGGGCGGTGTCGGATATGTGTCGGTGCAATTGGCGAGCGCGCTCGGCGCGACTGTCTTCGCGACGGTCAGCGAGCGCGACCGCAGCGTGGTCGAAGCGCTTGGCGCCACGCCGATCGATTACCGCGCGCAGTCGGTCGAGCAGTATGTGGCGTCGACGACGCAAGGTGTGGGCTTCGACCTGGTCGTCGATACGGTGGGCGGGGCGACGCTGGATGCTTCGTTCGCCGCAGTGAAGCACTTCGGCTATGTGGTGAGCGCGCTCGGCTGGGGCACCCATGCACTGGCGTCGCTGTCGTTTCGGGAAGCCACTTATTCGGGCGTGTTCACGCTTCATGCGCTGCTGTCCGGCGAAGGCCGCGCGCATCACGGCGAGATGCTGCGGGTGGCGACGCGACTGGCGGAGCAAGGCAAGCTCGCGCCACGCCTCGACGCGCGCCGCTTCGATCTGGGTTCGGCGCAGCTTGCTTATGATGCGCTGACCGACGGCAGCGCGCGAGGCAAGGTGGTGGTCGGGGTTGCTTGAGCGGAGCAGGACGGTTCGAGCTGGGCTGAGTTGCGCTGAGTTGCTCGCAGTTCCGCTGGCGCTTGATCGGCCCTCGCCGCGTCGAACTCCAGTTGTCGCAACACGCCTTCGCACGTGTTGTTCGAAGTGCCAGGCAATCTGCTGACATGTCATTTCGACACGCGCCTAACCTTCGCCCACATCTTGCTCTTATCCGGTGCCGTGCCGGGGGCGAGTCGCTCGCATCGTTGCTGCCGACGACGCACTTCAACAGTCCCGCGGTGATGTTCGGTTTGCTGTCGCTGACGGCGCTGCTGATTTTCTCGGCGCACCCGGCTCCGACGGTCCGGTTCTGACCGGTTACCGCGTGCCGATTGGGTCCCACATATCGCGGTCTTTCTATTCAGCGATGCATCGAATTTCGTCAATGGACATATTTTGTATGTTGGTGGCGACGTAATTGCGTCGCTTTGATTCGAGCGCCGTATTCAGAGTAATACTGACAGACAAAGGGCAATTGGACGGCAGTGTAAACCCGCTCGGTTTGAACTGTCTGTGTGATTGCCCTCACTCCCGTCCTTCTAATCTCTCCCCTATGTTCGGATAAACGCTTATGTGAAGCGTTCGAATGCTTCATCGTCGTTTCGCCGCCTGTTTCCCACCTCGAAAACAAACCTCAGTCGCGCCTTCATGCCGCTTCTGCGCCACGGCTCGGCCCCGAAACACAACCGCTCGATTCCTATGCCGAAGCGGGCTGGATGTTAAATAAAAAGAATCGGTCGGACTGCATGACCAAAGAAAAAAGTAGCGTTTTTCAAGATTGAGAAATGACGATATTTGACGAATCGACCGCGAATTTAATTGAAAAAAGGCCGGTGATATCGCTTTGCGTGGGGTAGCGAACGGTCGATGAGTTGAGCTCCGCATAACGTGAACTTCCATCAAGTCCTGCTGTGATCTTTCCACGACTTTGTTCGCGCACAGCCAACGGTTTCTCTCGGGGCATATCAAATCGGACCGGGATTTTCCGCGAGAAAGATGCCGGGCGCTACGCGATTTTCGAGTGGTGCGAAGCACTGGTGAACAGGTTTTGACGTTTCATTTTCGATGGTGAACAGAGATTCGCTGGTTATATGAATCTGACTTTGCAATATGGTTAGGAGACTGAAATGAAAAAGTACAACGGGGAAACAAGGGCACTAGGGACATGCAAGGCGGTCCTGGCTGTTGCCGTGAGTCTGTATGCTGCGATGGCTGGTGCTCAAACCAATCCGGCGACACCTGTCGCGCCGTCGGCCGACTCGGCGAGGCTGACGCTGGCGCAAACTTTGCCGGCCGATTGCCCGATAGTCGACACGATTGGTTGCAAGCGCGAATACGACGGTTTGGTGGCGGTTGGCGGGACCGGGATGATTGCGGCTATTGGCTCGACATCGGCGGCCGGTTCGCAGAACGGCAACGGGAGCGGCAAGGGGAACGGGGCTTCGTCGGATAGCTCGGGCGATGGCGGTGCCAGCAATGGGACGGCGTCGGGGCCGGGAGGGTTTGGGGCGGGGAGTTCCAGTAGTGGCCGCAGTGGCAATGGGGTGGCGGGGGCGGCTGGTGGTGGTACTGCTACTGGCGGCGGTGGCGCGAGCACCGGGGGGGCGGGCGCCGGTGACGCAGGCGGAACAGGCAAGGGTGGGACGGGTGCTGGTGGCACAGGTGGAACAGCTACGGGTGCCGGTGGCACAGGTGGATCCGGTACGGGCGGGACAGGTGCGGGTGGGACAGGTACGGGCGGGACAGGTACGGGCGGGACAGGTACGGGCGGGACAGGTACGGGCGGGACAGGTACGGGTGGGACAGGTACGGGCGGCCAGGGCAACGGCGGCCAGGGCGACGGCGGTCACGGCAGCGGCGGTCACGGCAGCGGTGGCCAGGGCAGCGGTGGTCAGGGCAGCGGCGGCCAGGGCAGCGGCGGTCAGGGCAGCGGCGGTCAGGGCAGCGGTGGCCAGGGCAGCGGCGGCCAGGGCAGCGGCGGTCAGGGCAGCGGCGGTCAGGGCAGCGGCGGGCACGGCAGCGGCGGTCAGGGCAACGGCGGTCAGGGTAACGGCGGTCAGGGTAACGGCGGTCACGGCAGCGGCGGTCAGGGTAACGGCGGTCACGGTAGCGGTGGTCAGGGCAACGGCGGCCAGGGCAGCGGCGGTCAGGGTAACGGCGGTCACGGCAGCGGCGGTCAGGGTAACGGCGGTCACGGCAGCGGTGGTCAGGGCAACGGCGGCCAGGGCAGCGGTGGTCAGGGTAACGGCGGGCACGGCAGCGGTGGTCAGGGCAACGGCGGCCAGGGCAGCGGCGGTCAGGGCAGCGGTGGTCAGGGTAACGGCGGGCACGGCAGCGGTGGTCAGGGCAACGGCGGCCAGGGCAGCGGCGGTCACGGCAGCGGCGGGCAGGGCAACGGCGGCCAGGGAAACGGCGGTGGTCACGGGCACTGACGCGGCGAATTTCGTTCAGTGCGCGGCGGTCGGCGAAACGGCCTTTCGCACAGACGCCCTCGCTTTGGAGACGTGAGCGGACACCAGGACGGCCGTTCTTTGTCACGCACCCGTACCCAACAAAAAGGCACAAAAAGCACAAAAAACAAGCCACAAAAAATCCCCTCGACAGATAGGCCTTCGAACCAAAGGCAATCTCGTCGAGGGGATTACTCACGACCTCGCGCTTCCCAACCATCACCCTGCAAAGCGCTCAGGCAACCCTCGCCGCTCAACCTGGATTCACCGCTCCTGCTCCACCAAAAAAACTATCTCCCCGGCAGCATTGTCATCCTCACGCGTACCACCGCCAAAACGCGTTCGCATCTCGGCGGCGCAAGCGCAGCCGGTATCCGGCGACGTATCGGCAAACATAGCCAGAACGGTCGAACTAACCGGCCTCGCCGCTGATCGTGGCGCGAAACTGGTGGTGTTTCCGGAGAAATTCCTGAGCGGCTACGAGCCCGACCTGATTGCCGGCGACCCCACGAAATATGCGTTCGACGCACACGATGCGCGGCTCGATCCGATTCGTGAGATCTGCCGCCAGCGCGAAATCGCGGTAGTGGTCGGCGCAGCGACGCGTAGTGTTGACGGTCTTTATATTTCTTCGCTGGTGTTCAGCCGTTCTGGTGAGTTCATCGAGCCGTATCACAAGCAATACCTCTACAGCGGCGAGACGCGGATTTATCGGCCGGGCACGCAGGGCGCCATGCTGGAGATCGACGGCTGGCGGCTCGCGCTCGGCATCTGCTACGACTCGGGTTTTCCGGAACACGCGCGCCTTGCGGCAACAAACGGTGCCCACGCTTATCTGCTGAGTGCGCTCTTCAGCGTGAAGACCGGCTACCACCAGTCGCGCATCTGGTTTCCCGCGCGTGCTTTTGACAACACCATGTATGTGCTGATGTCGAATCACGTCGGCACGACGGGCGGCTGGGAGACGTGCGGCGCAAGCGCAATCTGGAACCCATATGGCGATGTGGTGACGGAGGCAAGCCGTGATTGCGCAGAGGTAATTACAGCGCTAATCGATCCAGCGGTTCTAGCCGACGTCCGCGAGCGTGAGACGGTGCTCGCGGATTTTAACGCGCGCGGTGACGAGAGATCGGGTGTCTACGCGGTGCGTCGTCTGGACTAGATTCACGGGCGCGTTTCTATTTCAATGCTGCGCCGCGCCCACCGTATCGCGTTGCCGCGCGGGCACGGCCCACAGCAACGCCACCGTGCCCGCGGTCGGGAGCATAGTGACCACCGCGAAGCCCGCATGGATGCGACGGCCACCGCAGCCAGATTTAACGCGTTGGTCGCGAGCCGATCCGCAGCATGCTATCCGCTACAATGATGCGCACTACCCACTTGGAGACTCGCTTTGAAATCTATTGTCGCTCTGGTCGCCGCGGCTGTTCTTTCTTCAACGGCGATGGCCGCTGCACCCACTACCGAAACGCTCCCGTCCGGCGTCGTCGTTCAGCATATTACGCAGGGCACGGGTGCCCAGCCGACAGCTGACGATGTCGTGAAGGTCAACTACCGCGGCACGCTCGCCAATGGCACGGAGTTCGACAGTTCCGCGAAGCATGGCGGTCCGGCAACCTTTCCGCTCGGACGAGTGATTCCTTGCTGGACGCAAGGCGTGCAAAAAATGAAGGTCGGCGGCAAGGCCAAGCTGACTTGCCCGGCGGCTACTGCCTACGGTGAGCGCGGCGCCGGGCCGATTCCGCCGAACAGCGATCTGACGTTTGAAGTCGAACTGGTCGGCATCGTCAAGTAACGCGGCGTCAGCTTCGTTAGGATCAAGCCCTTCTTCGGACACCGAGGCGGGGCTTTTTCTTTTAGGAGCATTGGATGTGCCCACAGCATTTTGTCTGCGATGAATGAAGAGCGGAGTTGGAGAGTAATGCGATAAAAGGAGGCCCGCTTGCATTGCGAGTGGCTTGCCAATTAGACAAAGCATAGATGACTCGCCAAACAGTACTAACGACAACCCGGATTCAGCTTCTGCGTCTCCAGCTTCGCGAAACCGGCAGCGCGAACTATGTCGACAGTGACGAAATGCCTCCGCGCGCGCCGCGGCACGGCAGGTCTTCAAGGAACGAGTGGAAGAGGTCTTTTTTTCAAGTCCGGCTGTTCCCGGTCGTTTACTTTCTACTCATGTGCGAACGTGGCAAGAACCGCTTCGCGCATTCGAGAAGACCCGCCGCCATTCGCCGCACGTCAGGAGCGCCTGCCATGAACATCGACTTTCATTATGGGGTCGTCTATATCGTCGCTCGCATCGGCGGAATGACGGCCTGCGAAGCGCTCACGGTGGCACACGCGTGCCAGTATGTCGACGACGCGACGACCCACGGAATACTACGCTTCTCAGGCGGCGAGACCTTTGAACGTTTTGCCACCGCGCACAAGCTGTTCGACTATTCCAACACCGAGAACGACCAGAATAGGCTGGTGTGGACGCCCTTCCATTTTCTGCCTGCCGGTGAAGGAGCAACCCTGGAAGATAGAGCGGTGTGCCGGGCGGATAGTGCGATCGCGCGCGAGACCGTTCGGCGGGCGATCCGGCAGAAAGGAGCCGATACGGCGTTGCATCGGTTGGGTGTGACGCTTCATACCTACGTCGATACCTGGGCGCATCAAGGGTTCGCCGGTATCGAAAGCCGGATGAACCGGATCCATCTGCTGGAGGCCGAGGATTGAACGCCGGAAAACTGGCTTGCGCACCTTACCCGCGCCACGCGCCATCTGATCGATCAAATCGAGTCCGATGTACTGACGGCCGCGCTGCCAGTCGGCCACGGCGCCGCATTGCACTTTCCCGACCAGCCGTGGGCGATATGGAATTACATCGATGGCAGAGGCGTGCGCGTCGAAAGGCACAATCTGCCGGAGTTCGTGCAAGCGGCGGAGATGACTTGCCGCGCGGTTCGCGCTTATGTTGCGGGACGGGCAGATTTCGAATTTCAGCCCGGCATGCCGGACAACGTGAAAGAGGCGCTCACCGAACTGCTCGCTACCAATCGGAACACGGACGACAACAAGCGCTTGCAATCCATTTGCGATGCGGTAAAAGTCGGCGCCATTCCCGGCTTGCGCGAGTCCATTCCGGATTATGTGGCCAACGTTTGGGTTCCTGGAAGGGCACCGTTTCGTAACGACGCAGGAAATCCTGCCGGCTCATGGACTGCGGATCGCGTAGATGAGCCGACTCCAAGGTTGGAATAAGCCGGCAATAAGCACCGGCCTGCCTGGTTATTCCGCCCGGACTGCCTGACGCTGGGCAGCCTGTTCTTCCGCATGTTTCCTGGCCATGTGTCTTCCCACCAGGCACCCGCCTACCGCGCCCACTACCGCGTGATGCCCGGCATAATGCCCCGCGACCCCGCCCACGACGGCGCCCTTGACGCAGCCGGCAGCATTCGCCGTGCCGATAGTGGCCGAGGCGGCGAAGGTCAGTGCGACCGTCATGAGGGCGGCCTTGATAAGGCTAGCTTTCATCTGAATGTACCGTGCTGTCGAGTTTTTCGAAGATGGCGCATTTGGGCGTCATTTCAATAGCCGCCCCAGCGGCCGCGCTCATGCCCTTCATGCTCGCGCCATTGTTCGCGGCGCCATTCGTGTTCGCGCCATTCGCGACGCTCGCGCCACTCGCGGGCTCTCCAATCGCCGTCGCCGTAGCCGCCATACGCGACCGGTACCGGAGCCGGTCCGTAAGCAACCGGCGGTGCAACATAAACGGGCGGGGGCGGTGCATAAACGGCAACCGGAAGTCCGACTCCGATGCCCACATTCACGTGCGCCGACGCCACCGACGATGCCGCCAGAATTGCCAGACCAAGTGCTGTGCCAACGATCTTCCTGTTCATTTCCCTTCTCCTTGCACGTTCGGCTGTTACTGCGCCGGTTACTGGTTTGCCGCTGATTTGCTTCTGGGTACGGTTCGGAGTGTAGGAGGGCAATGCGGACACAGGTGAAACAGCTCTGCGAGATTGGTAACGCGTCGTTACCGGGATTTGGGCCAGGATTAAAGCCGTGCCTGGCCCAAATCCCGGTAACGGCAAAGCCCGGTCATCAGGTTCGCCTTCTAAACGCCGACAGGCGCGCAATTGCACTCGCACGACAAAAAAATAGCCGGACAGGTTTTGAATCTCCGGATGCTTGCCTATAGTAGAAGCGACTATTGCCGCAATGCACAGTAGCCGGGCTTCTCTTGATAGGTACGACGGGGAAACAAACATGACGCCGACGAACGCTGCGATTTATCGAACCCAGACTTGCACGCCGGAGTCGTTACGGACGCTGGCCGGCTACCTCGAACTGGCGCTCGACGAAGGCGAAAGTGTGGTTCTGATGCGCATCGGCATAAATGTGCGCAGCGTTTATGTCGGCAATCCGTCCGGTGCATTTGAAGATTTGACGGATCACGGCGTAGTGGCCGCCTTTCAGGCAGACGAAATGCTGGCGTTGACGCAGTTGGGGTTGAACCGGATAACCGCGGACGACCAGCAGTACCGGTTCATGCGCAGCGTGAGGTACATTGCCGACCGCCAGGTCGTTGTTTTTACGCCGACGTAAGCGGTTGGCCAGTACATGGAAAGGCAAAAGATTGCGGCTATTGAGCAGTGGCTTTGAAAGATTCGCACTCCGCTGGAAGCATCATTACATCAAATCGCTCTCTTTGGAGTTGAATTGGATCTGCCTTTCTCGCGCCAATCGTGGCATAGTTCGGTCGATTACCACATAAGGAGCAATCAAATGCCCACGTTAGAGCAAATCCAGGCCAAGCTTAAGAAACTCCAGGCGCAAGCTGACGTCCTTATCGCCAGGAAAGCACAACTCGCGGTCGACCAGATTCGTGAACTGATGATGAAGCATGGTCTGACTACTGCGGATATCGAAGCAAAGGCCAAGGCGAAACGCGCGGCGAATGCCTTGCATGGCCGTGCTGCGAATGGCAAGGCAAAAGCCGTCGCCAGTGCAAACGTCAAGAAGGTGGCCAAGTATCGCGACGACAAAACCGGCGCGACGTGGACCGGTCACGGGCGAGCACCGGGCTGGATTGCCGGCGTGAAAGACCGGACTCAATTTCTGATTGAGGGCGCAAGCGAACCGAAGTCCGTGGCCAAAGCTGCGGTCACGCCCGCCGCTGCCGGCCGCAAAGGACAACCTAAAGGCGCACAGCCGCCGAAGTACCTCAACCCGAAAACCGGCGCCACCTGGAGTGGACGTGGTCCTGCGCCGGCATGGCTCGCGGCAGTCAAAGACCGCAGCAGGTTCCTGATCGACAGCGCCGCAGCGGCGACCGGCGGCACGGTCAGCAAGAAGACGGCAGCCAGAAAAGGAGTGGCGGCGAAAAAGACCGCGGTTTCTAAAACGGCGCCGAAGAAAACCCGTACTGCGGCCAAAAAAGTAGCGGCAAAGAAAGGCGCCGCAAAGCCTGCTGCAAAGAAGACCGCAACGAACCGGACGGCGGCAGGAAAAGCGCCAGGCCGCAAGGCAGGGAGTAAAGGCAAAGCCGGCGTAACGGCCACGACGGCGGCGCCGGCAACGTCGGCGGTGCAAGCGAGCGCGTGAGTGCAACGGAGTAGCGAAGTAGATGACTAGCACGCTCGACTCAAACCAGCAGGAAGACCAGATCGTCCTGCTGGACGCTGTTCCTCATCCGGCAGCCGATGCCGCCGAGCCGTTCATTGTCGCCAGCGACCGGCGAGTGATTGTGTCGTATCCGATTGCGGAATCCGACTTCGAACGGTTCGGCCCATTCGATTCCGACGACGACCCGTTCTGCGCGGTGCTATTTCCGGACGCGGTCTTTCATCGGCTCGGGCCACCCGGCGGCGACGATCTCGACATTCATCCGCTTGCATCACAAGGTTTGAATGCGTATTCGGTTCACGAAGTGACGAATTCATCGCTGTCCGCGGAGATTTCGGCCGTCACCTCTCCAGGACCCAGGCGGCGCCATTTCGTGATCACTTTTCAGGACTCGACGTTCGAATGCGTGGCCTCGGACTACACGGTGATCGGCGTATTTGGCGCGGGTGAGATTGCCAGCCGGGAAGCGTTCTCGCTGGTCCGGTAGCACCATTCATCGTTACCGTATCTTTCTCGCGTGATTGCATCGCCCGATTAATTGCCGGGATCGATCACCGGTTTGTCCGGATCCGCCAGGGTTTTATAGGGTAATTGCGCGGCATGCGGGTTGGGCGTCGTGTCGTCGATGACGCGCTCGACGTCCGCGGTTTTTGCGAGTTCGGTCAGGAACGTCTGCTTGTCGAACCCGGGTGCAACGCAGCCTTGCACGTAAATGAAGCGACGTTGCAGCGTGAGCCACAGCGTCGACTGTTCGCGCCAATGGGTCGCGAAGTTGATGTTGGCCAGACGCCGCTGGACAGCCTCGGCGATTTCGACGTCGTAGAGGTACGCGTTCGACAAACGGCAACGGCCTTCCACCCAGCAGCTGTTGCCGCGCTCGATCCGGTAATGACTGTCGTCCAACCATTCCCGTTCGGTTTCGAGCGGACCCAAAGGCACCGGGCATCCGCTGATCGCCCTGGAAATCTGGAAGAAAGGATCGTGGCCGCGATTGGCACGTGCGTCTTCCGCGTGGGCCTGGCAAGTGAGCACGCAGATCAGCAGACTTGCCAGCGTGCGACGGATCGGATGTTTCATTCTTTCGTCTCCGGTTTTTGGGCGCGCTTGCTCCGCGGGTTGAAAGCGGCGCAGCCGCCTTCGATCATGACCTCACCGGCCCTTGCGTCGATTCTCGACGGCGAACTTGATCAACTCGGCCTGGCCTTCGATATCGAGCTTGCGCTTCAGATTCAGCCGGTGTGTCTCGACGGTGCGCACGGACAGGTCGTTGCGTTGAGCGATCTGTTTGCTCGATAGACCTTCCGCGAGTGCATCGAGGATATCGCGTTCGCGCGGGGTGAGCCGTTCAATCGGCGATTGCGTCGCCGACGCCTGAATCAGGCGCGCGCCCAGCCCCGCGCTGAAAAACGTCTTGCCTTCGAGCACCGCGCCGATCGCCTGGATGATCTCGGTCGCGGGCGAGTCCTTCAGCACGTAGCCACTGGCGCCCGCGCGCACCGCCTGGGTCACGTATTCGAGGTTGTCGTGCATCGACAGCATCAGCACGCGAATCGCCGGGAAGCGCTCATGAAACATGCCGGCTAGCGCGATGCCGTTCATGCCGTTCATCCCGACATCCATCAGCACCAGATGAGGTTCGTGGCTGGCCGCGAGCGCGAGCGCTTCCTGCGCATTGCCCGCTTCGCCGACGATCTCGATGTTGCGCACCGCTTCGAGCCGGGCTCGCAGGCCGTCGCGCACGAGCGGATGATCGTCGATCAGGATGAGACGTGCGATGGCGGATGAGGTGTCGTTCATGTTCGGTTTTCCTGCAAGGCCGGCAAATGAGGCGCGTGTGTTCCCAACGGCAACGGTACGCGCGCGGTCACGATCGTATGGCCGGTTTGCGAGCTGAGCGACAGCTTGCCGCCCAGCGCGTCCAGCCGCTCGCGCATATTGCGCAGTCCGACACCGGCGCGTGGCCCGACGAACGCGTGCGCCACGTCGAAACCGCGCCCGTTGTCGGAGATCGACAGCGTGACGGCGTCGTTCGATACTTCCAGCGACAGCGCCGCGTTCGATGCCTGCGCGTGCCGCACGATATTCGTCAGCGTTTCCTGCGCAATGCGGAACAGCGCGGTGTTGACCGCTTCCGGCAAAGCCGCGGCGTTCGTGTGCGTGATCTGCGTGAAGCCGATCGCGATACCCGACTCGTCGCCCAGTTCTCGCGTAAGTTGTTCCAGCGCGGCCGCTACGCCGAGGTCGTCGAGCATCGACGGACGTAGCGCGTGGGAAATGCGGCGCACTTCGCGCAGCGTGTCGCCGAGCCGTGCGAGACTGGTCGAGAGCGCGGCTTCCGCCGCGGGCACGCGCGTCTCGCTGCGTTCGAAGCGCGCCAGCGCCGATTCGAGCAGCAGCTTGGCCGACACCATCATCTGACTGATGCCGTCGTGCAGTTCGCGCGAGAGTCGCGCGCGTTCGTGTTCCTGCGACTCGACCACCTGCTGCGCGAGCCGCTTCAATTTCGCGTCGGCGCTGCGGTATTCGGTGACGTTGAGCACCAGCGCGCATAAGGCGATCACGGCGAGTCCGGCCAGTGCGATCGCATCGATCCACTTCATCGTGCGATCGATGTTCGCCGCCGCGCGCTGGTCGATGTGCGCGAGCGTCGTATCCACGTCGTCCAGATAGATGCCGGTGCCGAGCATCCAGCCCCATCGTTCGAGCGGTACAACATAGCCGAGTTTCGACGCGAGCTTGCCCGTCGACGGACGATGCCAGACGTAACGCACATAGCCGCCGCCGCGCGAGGCGGCGGCGAGCAGTTGTTGAATCGTCGGCGTGCCTTGCGGATCGCGCAGCGCCCACAGATCGCGTCCGACCAGATCGGGCTCACGCGGATGCATCAGCGAACGGCCATGCATGTCGTAGACGAAGAAGTAGCCGTCCTGGCCGAAGTCCATTTTCTCCAGGATGTCGAGCGCGCGGGTGCGCAGCATCGCATCGTCGCGCGCGTTGTCGCGTCCGGCGTCGTAGAGCGGCGCGATCGCGGTGGTGGCGAGTTCGACGTAATGCTTGAGTTCGATTTCCTTGCTGGCCATGTACGCTGCCTGCGTCGTGGCGTGCTGCGTTTCGGCGAGCGCCGTGGCCTCGTGGCGCACGCCGATTTCGATGCTCGCGATGGCGGCCAGAAAGGGCACGATAGCCAGCAGGAAGATCTTCGCTTTGAGTTTCATCGTTGAAAAGACGGCCGATGGGCTACGTAGTATTGCGTAGCCGGCTTACGTAGTTGCGCGCTTGTGAGGACGCTCACGAAGGCGAATACTACATCCCCACGGCGTACCGCGCCTTTCGGGCGCGGCACGCCTTCTTGCCCGCAGTCGCGAATCCGGGCTGGCCCGGCATATTTATAAAATCAGCAGGAGACACATGAACCTCGTTTCAAACTCCGGTTTTTCCGCCTGATAGCAGGTAACCGGTTGTCCGCGTGCCGGATCACAAGTCATGTCACGCGGTTTCGATAATAAACTTAGGAGAAGTTCGTGGAGACCTCCCAACCGGCCGGCCGTTCATGGCTATGGCTTATCTTGCTGATTCCGTACATCGCACTGTTGTGGCTGCCGTTCTATAACGACACGCGTCCTTCGTTTGCGGGCTTTCCGTTCTTCTACTGGTATCAGTTCCTGTGGGTGCCGTTGACCTCGCTGCTGATTTACGTCGTGTACCGAGGTGTCAAATGAGCGATCTGAATCCTGTGAATCCGGTTGCGATGACCGTCTTTATCGCGTTCTTTGTTCTCGTCACCGTGATCGGTTTTTTTGCCGCGCGCTGGAAGCGGGGTGATCTCACGCAGTTGCATGAATGGGGTCTTGGCGGCCGCCAGTTCGGCACGGTGATTTCATGGTTCCTCGTGGGCGGCGACTTCTATACCGCCTATACCGTGATCGCGGTGCCCGCGCTGGTGTACTCGGTGGGTGCGTACGGGTTCTTCGCATTGCCGTACACGATCATCGTCTACCCGTTCGTGTTCGCGGTGATGCCGAGGCTGTGGAAAGTCGCGAAGGAGAAGGACCACATCACGGCGGCAGACTACGTGCAGGGCGAATATGGCGGCAAATGGTTCCCGGCCGCGGTTGCGCTGACCGGCATTGTCGCGACGATGCCGTATATCGCGCTGCAACTGGTGGGCATGCAGGTCGTGATCAAGGGCTTGGGTGTGAGCGGCGAAATGCCGTTAATCGTCGCCTTCGTGATTCTTGCGTTGTACACGTACGCCAGCGGCTTGCGGGCGCCGGCGATGATCGCGTTCGTGAAGGACATCATGATCTACATCGTCGTAATCGCGGCGGTGTGGCTGATTCCGTCGAAGCTTGGCGGTTACGCGCACGTGTTCGATGCGGCCGATACATATTTCAAGGCCAAGGGTGGCGCGACGGGCATCATCCTGAAGCCGGCGCAATTTACAGCGTATGCATCGCTTGCCTTGGGCTCGGCGCTGGCCGCGTTCATGTATCCGCACACGATGACGGCGGTGTTGTCGTCTTCCTCCGTGAGCACGGTGCGTAAGAATGCGATTTTCTTGCCGGCTTATACTTTGTTGCTCGGGCTGATTGCGTTGCTTGGGTATATGGCGATTGCGGCCGGCGTGCACGTGAAGTCGGCGTCCGACATGGTGCCCGCGCTGTTCAACACGCTGTTCCCATCGTGGTTCGTCGGCTTTGCGGCTGCTGCGATTGCGATTAGCGCGCTGGTGCCCGCCGCGATCATGTCGATTGGGGCGGCCAATCTTTTCACGCGGAATTTGTGGCGTCCTCTCGTCTCGCCGGATATCACGCCTGCCGCGGAAGCTTCTACTGCGAAGATTGTTTCTCTGGTCGTCAAGTTTGGCGCGCTGTTGTTTATTGTGTTTTTGCCTACGCAGTATGCGATTGATTTGCAGTTGCTGGGTGGGGTTTGGATTTTGCAGATCTTTCCGGCTATTGTTTTTTCTCTCTATACGCGGCGGTTGAACACGCCGGGGTTGTTCTTGGGGTGGCTTGTCGGGATTGTCATTGGGACCGGGATGGCTGTTTCGCAAGGGCTCAAGCCGGTGTTTGCCATGCATTTTGGCGACGCTGTCTATCCGGTTTATATCGGGTTGATTGCGCTTGCGGCTAATGTTGTTGTTAGTTTCGGTGTCTCGGTGTTGTCTCCTCGGAGAGTTGTTGTTATGAGTTGAGGTTTTTTTGTTCCTGTGCGGGGCTTATGTCTGTGTGCCTGCGGTGGTGGCCTTTCCTTGCTTTGTTATTGGTCTATTAGCGTTCCCCCTGTGCGGGGGGGCACCTACT
Organism: Paraburkholderia sp. SIMBA_030; assembly: GCF_046535245.1. NCBI lineage: Bacteria > Pseudomonadati > Pseudomonadota > Betaproteobacteria > Burkholderiales > Burkholderiaceae > Paraburkholderia > Paraburkholderia sp. SIMBA_030. Next base: position 37,098 of record NZ_JAWRXB010000019.1, on the reverse strand, counting down.
TTTCTTTGCCGGCCGCAAAGAAAAGTAGGCAAAAGAAAGCGGCTCAAACCGCTAATTCTTAAGCGGGTCCCCTGGCTTGGAGGAGGCAGTGGAGCATCTGGAATCGGTGTTCTCGCACATTATGCCCTGGTGACAAGGCAGTCATTCTTCCGGCGGCGCTGCGCGCGCCGTGGCGGTACTTCATCAAACCGTCCGCCGAGTCTGGCGCGCGTAGTTCGCTCGACTCGGTGGCTTGCCATAACACGCGTAAGCGCGATTTGCCTTGCGCTGGTCGCGCACGCCGCGGTGGCATTTCCAAATCGTCGGCGCAATTCAGCGTTTCGCTGAGGCGAAGCCAACGGTCCCACTCCGCCCACAAACAAGCCATTGGTTTCACTTGCAGACTGTCCCGGCGAGCACGCAGTGCGAGGCGGGAAGAACGACACGGAAGACGCGTCATTCCCTTCGGTTTTGAGAAGTACCGCTGCGGCGCGCGCAGCGCCGCCGGAAGAATGACTGCCTTGTCACCAGGGCATAGTGTGCGAGAACACCGATTCCAGATGCTCCACTGCCTCCTCCAAGCCAGGGGACCCGCTTAAGAATTAGCGGTTTGAGCCGCTTTCTTTTGCCTACTTTTCTTTGCGGCCGGCAAAGAAAAGTAGGTGCCCCCCCGCACAGGGGGAACGCTAATAGACCAAAAAGAAAACAAGGAAAGGCCACCACCGCAGGCACAACAACCAAAGCGCCGCGCAGGCACAAAAAGAACAAGAAAAGACACCGCCGCAGGCGCACAAACAACACGCACTGCACAAACCAAACAGAACAAAAAACACCAAAGCAAAACAAAAAACCATCCGCCGCACGGCGGCCCCAGCCTAACAAAGGGTATCGACGCCGACCCCATCCCAGGCCAGAATGCCGCTAACGTACAGAGCGGTGAGCGCACAACACTCGCCTGAAACGACAGATCCGGAGGTGCCACCGCATGCTGAATCTGAAACCTGTTCCAGGCAACAACAAGCACAAGCCGGCAGTCAAGGCCGCTCCCTGCATTGCCGGTCTATGCCTCCTGCTCGCATCGACCGCGGGCCACGCTCAGGAGTTCTCCCTGTTCGGCGGCGGCTCGCGCGCCGGCAACACGAACACCTACACCTGGGCCATCAACTATCAGGAAGGCCTGGGCCAGTACTTCGCCGCCAGCTTCACGTGGCTCAACGAAGGCCACATCCCAAACCATCACCGCGATGGCCAGATGATCCAGCTATGGGGCCGTATTCCAGTAGGAAACCCGCAGTTCGTCCTGCAAGCGGGCATCGGCCCATACCGCTACTTCGATACGACGACGGCCGTGCAAGGCGGAAGCTATTCGGATACCCACGGCTGGGGCGTGGTCTACAGCGTGCGCGCTGCATATTACGCATCGAACCAATGGATCACGCAACTTCAGTTGAACCGCGTGCATGTGCAACGCGGGCCGGACGCGACGAGCGTGATGTTCGGCGTCGGCTATCAACTCGATGCGCCGAACTCGCCCGGTCCGCGCGATTGGGCCAGCGGCAGCACGCACAAGGTCACGAATAACGAAGTGGCGGTGTATGCCGGCGAAACCATCATCAACTCGACCAGCTCGCCAACCGCGCTAGGCGGCGCGATCGAGTACCGGCGCGGCCTCGCGAAGTACCTCGACGTCACGGTCGGCTATCTTCACGAAGGCAGCAGCAAGGTGGCGCGGCGCGACGGTTTCACCAGCCAGTTGTGGGCAACCCGCGCGTTTCTTAACGACAAGGTCACGCTGGCGCTCGGCGTCGGCACGTACTACGCGATCAACGAATATGAGGGCAGTCTCACGCCAGGGCCGGGCGCCGGGAAGTTCTCCGGCCTCGTCACGATCGCGGGTTCATATCGCTTGACGGACCATTGGGACGGGCGGATCGAATGGAATCGGGTCGTCACCCGCTATGACCGGGATTCGGATGTGATTTTTGCCGGCCTGGGATATCGATGGTAAAAAGCCGATATGCGGACCAGGTGGAGAGCGATTACGAATTGTTCATGAAGGCCTGCCGCAGCGGTGTACTGCAGGCTCGCACCGACGAAGATATGGCGGCGGATTTTCGCGTGTAGCGGTGGTTTTTGCGCGGTTCGCAGCGTGCCGGGCGGCGGGACGCAGACGCAAATGCTGTGTTCAGGCGTCGGTACGCGCTTCGCGCAGCGTCACGAAACGCAATTGCTGGCGGCGCGCCGCGTCGATCACACGCGGCAGGACCGCGAGTATCACCGGTTTGCCCTCGACGGTGAGAGCGGCATTGCCGTCGTGCAGCAGCAGGATATCGCGCGCGGCGAGGCCGTCGAGCAACCGCTCGGCGACGACTTGCGGATCGCGCTCGCGGGTATCGAAGCCGCGCCGCGTCCATGCCGCGAGTCGCAAATCGAGCGTCTGCAACACGGGTTCGAGAAAGAGGTTGCGCAGACCCGCCGGCGCGCGGAAGAACATGGGCCGCTCGCCGCTCAGTTCTTCGAAGGTACGCTGCGCGGCGTCGATCTCGCGCGTGAGCGCGCCCGGAAACGTCACCGAAAAGGTGTGCACGTGGACCTGCGAATGGTTTTCGAGCGCATGGCCGCGCGCGACGATCTCGCGCACCAGCTGCGGATAGCGCTGCGCCTTCGCGCCGATGCAGAAGAACGTGGCGCGCACGCCGTAGGCGTCGAGCAGATCGAGTACTTGCGGCGTGACCTCCGGGTCGGGGCCGTCGTCGATGGTCAGTGCGATGGCGTCGGCATTGCGTGCGCCGGCGGGCAGCCGCGTCCAGTTCGGGCCCAGCAGCGAGGTGCGCGGCAACAGGCCTGCCACCGTGAAAATGGCGTGATTCGCGAAGATCGCGGCGAGCCACCACGGCCACGCGGACGGCACGAGCAGCCAGCCGGCCAGTACGGCGACGTGCCATGCGGCGGTGGCGGTCAGCATCGCGGGATAGCCGGTGCGCGGCCAGCGGCGGCGCGGCGTGGCTGCGGCGCCAGCCGCGTGGCGTGGTGGCGAGGAGAGTTCGGTCATTAACGGTGCTTCCGGGTGCTTCCAGTCTTCCTTCCCCCGTCCAGGGAAGGCCTTGCTTCGCGCGCATCGCGCACAACGGCAAACGATACCATTGTTGCGCCGTGCGTCGTGCTCGCGGGCCGTCGCCAGGCGTCGCCGCACGCGGCGCGGAAGATCACCGTATACTGAACGCTTCCCGCCATCCGGAAGCCATTCGCCGTGCCCCGCGCCACGCCCAAGGACGACCCGAAGCCGGTGCCGCCCGTGCAGCCCGATCTCGACGATTGTTGTCATAGCGGCTGCTTTCCCTGCGTCTTCGATCTTTACGACGACGCACTCGATCGCTATCAGGCCGCGCTCGCGCAATGGCAAGCGCGGCATGCGCAACAGGGGCGGCGGAGCAAGCCGCGCGCACGCCGCTGAACGGCGCTTACGCTTCATGTCAAGGCCGCAGCCATCCCAAACGTCTCCGTCATGACCGACCTTCAGCCCGCTCGCGTCGAACCCTTCAGCGAATCGCAAGTCGACTCCCATACCCTGGGTGACCTGCACAGCTTCGTGCAGCGTTATCCGCGTCTGTTCGTGCTGACCGGCGCGGGCATCAGCACCGACTCCGGCATTCCCGGCTATCGCGACGACAACGGCGAATGGAAGCGCTCGCCGCCGATCACGTTGCAGGAATTCCTCGGCACCGTCGCGATGCGCCAGCGCTACTGGGCGCGCAGCATGGTCGGCTGGCCGGTGGTCGCCGATGCGCGGCCGAACGCCGCGCATACCGCGCTTGCACGGCTCGAAGCGGCCGGTCATGTGCCGACGCTGATCACGCAGAACGTCGACGGTTTACATCAGTGCGCGGGCAGCCGCGAGGTGATCGAATTGCACGGCGGGATCAACGGCGTGACGTGTCTCGACTGCGGAACGCAGCACGCGCGCGCATCGATCCAGCAGACGCTCGAAGCCGAGAATCCCGCCTTGCTGAACGTCGCCGCCGAAACCGCCGCCGATGGCGATGCGCATCTGGAATGGCACGATCTTGCGGCGTTCCGCATTCCGGCGTGCTCGAATTGCGGTGGTTTATTGAAGCCGTCGGTGGTGTTCTTCGGCGAAAACGTGCCGCGCGAGCGCGTCGAAGCCGCTTCGCATGCGCTCGATGCGGCGGACGCTGTGCTGGTGGTCGGTTCGTCGTTGATGGTTTATTCGGGCTATCGCTTCTGCGTGTGGGCGCAGAAGCAGGGCAAGCCGGTCGTCGCGATCAATCTTGGGCGCACGCGGGCCGATCCGCTGCTGTCGCTGAAAATTGCCGCGCCTTGCGCGGAGACGTTGACCGCGCTGGCGGGCCGTTTGACTGAAGCTGAACATGACTGATTTCCATCCCGCGCTGCGGCAACACTCGCCGTCCGCCGAACGCAATCGCGAACCGATCCTCGCGGTATTGCGCGCGGTGTTGCCGGCCGCCGGCCGCGTGCTGGAAATCGCCAGCGGCACCGGCCAGCACGCAATCTGCTTCGCCGGTGCGTTGCCCGGCCTCGACTGGCAACCGAGCGATCTCGATGCCGACGCGCGGGCTTCGATCGCCGCGTGGACCGCGCATGCCGGGCTCGAAAACGTGCGCGCGCCGCTCGCGCTCGACGTGCATCAGCCCGATTGGGGCACCGGCGCGCCCGGTACGCTCGACGCAGTAGTCTGTATCAACATGATTCACATCTCGCCATGGACTGCGGCGCAAGCGCTGTTTGCCGGCGCGAGCCGCCGGCTCGCCGATGGCGGTGTACTGTATCTGTACGGTCCTTACAAGCGCGGCGGCGCGCATACGTCGCCGAGCAACGATGCGTTCGATCAGCAATTGCGCAGCCGCGATCCCGCATGGGGGGTGCGCGATATGGAAGCCGTGGTAGCGTTAGGCGAATCGGTCGGTTTGCTGTGCGACGAGCCGATCGCGATGCCGGCCAACAATTTCAGCCTGGTATTCAGGAAACGGCACGGCGCAGTGCGAGTCTGACAAGCGTTCGGCTGGATGCGAACCATACGCAAGCTTAGTGAGCGGCACGCAGTGGAAAGCCCCATTCGCTGCCCGCCACCAAGCGGCAAGCCGGCATTTCTTTTATCCTTTCACCCTCGATGTCCCGCCGACGATCGTTCCGGCGCGACGTCCCGACATTTTTTGGACTCTGGAGAATTCACATGGGCAAACAGGCAATCGGCGTGGTGGGGCTAGCGGTCATGGGCCGCAATCTGGCGCTCAACATCGAGAGCCGCGGCCACGCGGTGTCGGTGTTCAACCGTAGCCGCGAGAAAACCGACGAACTCATCGCCGAATATCCGGACAAGAAGCTGGTGCCGGCCTTCACGCTGGAAGCTTTCGTGGAGTCGCTGGAAAAGCCGCGCCGCATTCTGCTGATGGTCAAGGCAGGCGAGCCGACCGACGCCACCATCGCCTCGCTCAAGCCTTTGCTGGACAAGGGCGACATCCTGATCGACGGCGGCAATACGCACTTCACCGACACCATCCGCCGCAATCAGGAACTGGCGAAAGCCGGTCTGCACTTCATCGGCACGGGCGTGTCGGGCGGCGAAGAGGGCGCGCTCAAAGGCCCGTCGATCATGCCGGGCGGTCAGCGTGACGCCTATGATCTGGTCGCACCGATCCTCACCGAAATCGCCGCGAAGGCGCCGGACGGCGAGCCGTGCGTCGCCTACATGGGACCGGACGGCGCGGGCCACTTCGTGAAGATGGTGCACAACGGCATCGAATACGGCGACATGCAGCTGATCGCCGAGAGCTATGCGGTGCTCAAGCAGGTGGCGGGTCTGTCGAATGAAGAGCTGGGCAAGGTCTACACCGAATGGAATCAGGGCGAACTCGACAGCTACCTGATCGAAATCACCTCGAAGATTTTCGGCAAGAAAGACGAGGAAACCGACAAGGATCTGGTCGACGTGATTCTCGATCGCGCCGCACAAAAGGGCACCGGCAAGTGGACCAGCCAGAACGCGCTCGATCTCGGCGCGCCGCTGCCGCTGATTACCGAAGCCGTGTTCGCGCGCGTGCTGTCGTCGCTGAAGACTCAACGCGTGGCCGCGAGCAAGGTACTCGAAGGACCGCGGGCGAAGCCGCTCGGCACCGAGCGTGAAGCGTTCATCGAGTCGGTGCGCCGCGCGCTGTACTTCAGCAAGGTGATTTCGTACGCGCAGGGCTTCGCGCAGCTACGGGCGGCGTCGGAGGAATATAAGTGGGATCTCGACTTCGGCACGATCGCGAAGATTTTCCGCGCCGGCTGTATCATCCGCGCCCGCTTCCTGCAAAAGATCACGGACGCTTATACGAAAGACAAAGCGATCGCCAATCTGCTGCTCGACCCATACTTCCGCGACATCGCGGCGAATTACCAGTCGGCGTTGCGCGACGTGGTAATCGCCGCGATCGATGCGGGCGTGCCGGTGCCGGCTTTTGCCTCGGCCATTGCGTATTTCGACGCTTATCGTTCGGAACGCCTGCCGGCGAACCTGGTGCAAGCACAGCGCGATTTCTTCGGCGCGCATACGTTCGAGCGTATCGACAAGCCGGGCAGCTTCCACGCGAACTGGAGCTAGGCGTTTGAACCGCGGCCCGTCGCGCGCTTGCCATAAGGCGTGCCGGGTTGCGGCAGCGATTGAAATCGGGGCTGGCAATTATTGCTGAAAGCTATTATTCAAATAGCATGCGGACACAATGGTCTACCAACTGTTGCGAAAAGCGAAATAGAGTTTAGTCGTTTCAGGGGTTTCCCCTAGATGTCGACGCTCCTAAACTTGTTCTTAAGCGCTACGAGACATGGGTCCCGAAGCGAATTCAAAACAAGTTTTGGAGGTTAATCATGAAGACGTTTATTTCCGCAGTTGTTGTTGCCGCCGCTCTGGCCGCTCCTGTTGCTTCGTTTGCCCAATCGAATCAGCCCGTGACGCGCGCTCAAGTTCGCGCTGAACTGGTGCAACTCGAAAAGGCCGGCTACAACCCGAATGGCGATCGCATCGACTATCCGGCCAACCTTCAGGCCGCACAAGCACGTGTCGACGCACAGAACGGTACTGCTCAAGCCGTGAATAGTGGCTACGGCGCACCGATCGCCGGCAGCTCGCAAGCTGGCCGCCCGATCAGCGGCAACGACCGTCAATCGGTTTACTTCGGCAACTAATTTGCGTCGAAGCTGATGCAAGCGTCGCGTGGCGAACAGGTGGTGCGCAATAAAAAACGCCGACCGCTTCCGGTCGGCGTTTTGTCGTGTGCGGCTCGCCTGAGCGCATTCTGCCGGTTCGACACCGCTTGCTCCTGCGCGCCGCGCCGTTGCAGGTCGCGGCGCGCCAGTGCGGATGCGGCCTAATGCAAGGTGCGATGCCGGTGGCCGATATCGTCGAACAGCGCGCGGCTCGGTTCGAGCGCGAGCAGCCAGGATTCATCGTAACCGCTCAAATTGTCGAGCGCCTCGCGCAGCCGCTCGATCGCCACGGCGGGAATCTCGACGCTCGCCTCGACACCGCTCGACAGGCCCGCGATGCTGGCGAGCTGCACCAGCGCGTCGGCGGCTTCGGCCACGTCCACCGCGAAAACCAGATGGGTGTTCAGCAACTCGACCAGCCCGGGCGACGCCGCGACATCGTCGACGTTGAGTTGCACGGCCAGAAAGGTGGCTTTGTTCATCCCCGACTCCTCACAGATCAGAGCGTTTTGCGTACGGCACGTTGCGGCAGCATGACTGAGTATAGGCGAGGCCTCAAAGGATTCAATCAGTCATACGAATAGCGCGGCGCGGTTTTCGGGCGGCAGTGCGACCCGCTGAGAGCGCCGCTGCGAGTCATATAATGGGGCCAGCCGAAACATGCGGGTGCGCTGCCCCGGCTGGCCTGTATGCCGGATGGAGAGCGGGAAGGCTGTGCCGTGCTCGTCAACCGTCAAATCACTACGAAGATCATTCGCGGCGGTGCCGGTACGGGCGCGCGCGGCGGGCATAATGAGTGTTGCCGCTTCGGTTGAACACGACAGCTGCGCTTTGCCGCGCACGCTGGCAGATCAATTGAATCAACGTGTCGAGGATCATCACATGACAAGACAATGGCAACAATTCACGGGGACGCGGTTTCTGATCGCGGCCACGTTTGGCGTCGTGCTCGGCGGCTGCACGACGATGCCGTGGGAAAGCACGCCATTCTATAACAGTACGCCGAGCCGGCCGACCACCCTCGGCACGGTCCCCGTGCCGGCCGGTTTCTATCGCGTCAATCCGGGTGACACGCTCGCCGGGATCGCTTCGGCGTTCGGCCGTCGGCCGCAGGACCTCGCGACATGGAACGGTCTGGCGCCGAACACCGCGGCCGTCAACCCAGGGCAGGTGCTGCGCGTTGCGCCGCCGATGGCCTCCGGCAGCGTGGTGACGCCACCGGTCAACGTGGCCGGCGCGAACGGCCCCGCTGGCGCGCCTGCCGCCGCCGCTCCGCAGCAGGGCGTGTTGCTGTGGCCGTTGCGCGGGCCGGTGCTCAAAGGCTTCGCGCCGGGCAGGTCGAACGGCATCGTAATCGGCGGACATCCCGGCGATCCGGTCAAGGCGGCCGCCACCGGCCGGGTGGTGTACGCGGGCTCCGGTATCGAGGCGTACGGGCCGCTGATCATCATCAAGCACGACGATTCACTGATTACCGCCTACGGGCAAAACAGCACGCTGCTCGTCAAGGAAGGCGACGCCGTCGCGCAAGGCCAGACCATCGGCGAAGTCGGCGTGGATAGCCGGGGTGTGGCGTCGATCCAGTTCGAAGTGCGCCAGAATGGCCAACCGGTCGATCCGCTTGGCTGGTTGCCCAAGTCCGGCGGCTGAGTTCCGTGCCCTGGCCGGGAGCAAGCGGAGACGGCGTGCGCAGGTTTTGGGCGCGATTCACGGCGCTGCGGTAATTGAAATACACTGTGTGGTTCGACAACCGGAGCCGCGCCCGCCAGATGAAGCATGCGAAGCGGCCCGCCGACCCGCCGTGGCGGGCCGTCAAACAGAGGATTCTCACGATGATCGATTTGCGCAGCGATACCGTAACCCGTCCGACGCCGGCCATGCTCGCCGCCATGTCGGCCGCCGAAGTGGGCGACGACGTCTGGGGCGACGACCCGACCGTGCTGCGTCTGCAAGCGAGCGTCGCCGAGCGTGCCGGCAAAGAGGCCGGCCTGTTCTTCCCGAGCGGCACGCAAAGCAACCTGGCCGCGCTGATGGCGCACTGCGCGCGCGGCGACGAATATATCGTCGGCCAGCTGGCGCATACCTATAAGTACGAAGGCGGCGGTGCCGCGGTGCTCGGCAGCATTCAGCCGCAGCCGCTCGACAACGCCGCCGACGGTTCGATTCCGCTCGACAGGATTGCCGCCGCGATCAAGCCGATCGACAACCATTTCGCGCGCACGCGGCTGCTTGCGCTGGAAAACACCATCGGCGGCAAGGTGCTGCCGGCGGGTTATGTCGCGCAAGCCGTGCAACTGGCGCGCCAGCACGGGCTGTCGGCTCACCTCGACGGCGCGCGCGTCTACAACGCGGCGGTCGCGTCCGGGCAGCCGGTCGGGGCGCTGTGCGGGCCGTTCGATTCCGTATCCATCTGCTTTTCGAAGGGCCTGGGCGCACCGGTCGGCTCGGTGCTGGTCGGCAGCCAGGCGCTGATCGACGTGGCGCATCGCTGGCGCAAGGTGCTGGGCGGCGGCATGCGCCAGGCGGGCGTGCTGGCGGCTGCTTGCCTGTATGCACTCGATCACAATGTCGAGCGTCTCGCCGACGATCACGCGAACGCCGCGCATCTGGCTTCCGGCCTCGCCGACATCGGGCAGGTCGAGGTGCAGTCCGTGGCGACCAACATGGTGTTCGCGCAGTTTCCGCAGCAGCATTGCGTGCGGCTCGAAGCGTGGCTCAAGGAGCGTGGCATTCTTACGCAGATGCTGTACGCGTCGCGATTCGTCACGCATAAGGATGTGTCGCGTGCCGATATCGATACGTTTATCGCGGCAGTGAAGGGGTATTTCGCCGCGCATTGAAGCGGCGACGCATTTGAAGCACTGAAGCAGCAAAAAGCGGGCGCACTGTCACGGCAGTGCGCCCGCTTTGTTCATTTCGCCGTCGCTTTTGCGGGCATGCCGGTCCGGTGAGACGGCGCCAGAAGCCGCAGCCCGCTCGCAAGGCTCGCTGCGCCGGCGAAGAAAGCCCCGGCGCCTAGCGCGAGCGTCGGCCCGTGCCGGCCCGCGATGCCGAAGCTCAGCGCGACCAGCGCCGCGCCGGTGGTTTGCCCGAGCAGCCGCGCGGTCGCGACAATGCCGCTGGCGCCGCCGCTGCGCTCGGGCGGCGCACTCGCCATCAACGCTTTGAGATTCGGCGACTGAAAGAAGCCGAAGCCCGCGCCGCACACCGCCATTCGGAAGCCGATATCGAGCACGTGCGGATGCGCCGGCAACAACGCGAGCGACGCCATTCCCACCGACATCACCGCGAGGCCGATCGCGCCGAGCAAGCCCGCCGGATAGCGGTCGGACAGCCTGCCTGCCAGCGGCGCGGCCAATGCCACCACCACCGGCCACGGCGTCATCAGAAAGCCGGTCTCGACCTGGCTGCGATGCAGCACATCTTCGAAGTAGAACGGCAGCGACACGAACGCCAACCCTTGCGCGGCGAACGAGCACACGGCGGTCACCGCCGACAACGCGAATACCGGCCGCTTGAACAGGTCGACGGGTAGCATCGGCGCCGGGTGTCCCGCTTCACGCCGGATCAGCAGCAGCCCGAACCCGACGGCAACCGCCGCGGCGCTCAGCACCTGTTGCGCCGGAGCCCGCTGGGCGGCCTCGCCGAGCGCGAAGATCAGCGCCGCGAAAGTGATCACGTTGAGCAGCGCGGCGACCGGGTCGAAGTTGTGCGTGCCGCGCCCGGTGTGCGGCAACGCCGGCCATGCGAAGGCGAGCGCCAGCAGACCGAGCGGCACGTTGATCGCGAATAGCCACGGCCATGCCGCCACCGACAGAATCAGCGACGCCACCGTCGGCCCGACCGCGAACGACACGCCGACGATCAGCGCGTTGGTGCCCAGGCCGCGGCCGAGCCGATGCGGCGGATAGAGAAAACGGATCAGCGCGGTGTTCACGCTCATGATCGCGCTCGCGCCGAGCCCTTGCAGTACGCGCGCGGCGGCCAGTTGCGGCAACGTCGAAGCGAGCGAACAGGCCAGCGACGCCAGCGTGAACAGTGCAATGCCGCCGATATAAATGCGCCGATGCCCGACGATGTCGCCGAGCGCGGCGAGCGGCAGCAGCGTCGCGACCATCGCAAGCTGGTACGCGTTGATGACCCATACCGACGCGGCGGGTGCGGCGTGCAGATCGGCGGCGATGGCGGGCAGGGCGGTGTTGGCGATCGCGGTGTCGAGCGTGGCGAGCGCGACGGCCAGCATGATCGCGGCCATCGCGCGGCGGTTCGCTGCGGACATCGGGCCGTCCGCCGGGTAAGTGTGAGCGGAATTGGCGTTGGATTTGTCGGACAAGGCGTGGCTCGTCGGGTTAAGCATGCCGAAGCGCCGGCCGCGTCAAGGATGACGCGGTGCGCATGCGGCAGGGTTGGGTGTGGAGTGAAGCGCGCATGGCCTGAGTGCAGCGGTCAGGGCGGCTTGCGCAGTGAATGTAGCAATTGTTACAGAGACGTGGAAATCGTGCTGAGAAGGCGGCGGCAGGGGCGGCGGTTCTGGTGACGTCTTAATGCAACTAACGGTCAAGCCCGCGCCGCGTCTTCGAACTCGGGCGGCGACCGCACGATACAAGCTCGCGCGGGAAACACGTCGAGCAGGCGAGGCGGCCCGATTCGACCACCTATCGCCGGCATCGAGTCGTTCATCCGCACGTCACACGATAGAAAAATAATCGCGCTGCGTCTCGTCGAAGCGCACGCTCATCGCTCGCCGGCGTTTGCCGGATCGTTTGCTTTTTTTGCACACCGATGCACGTGCGCAGTGCCGTGAATGCGCCGCTTGCACCGCGCGCGTGCGCAAAACCTGCGAAGTACCGCATGTCGGCGGGCATGGCATGTGCGTGGTAGCCGCTCGCGCTCGCCGGTGTCCGCGGGCCGTAAAATGTTCTACTCTGCTTGTTAACCCGCCTGACCGGCACGCGCCTCCCGTCCGTCAACTGTGCGGTTTGCGCATGCCGCGTCGCTTTCTCCCGGAGGCTTCGATGACAGCCGTCGATCTGGAATTCGACCAGCTCAACAGTACCGTCGACGCGCTACGGCGCTCAATTTCCAATCGCATGATGTACGGCGTCGGCAAAGACGCCGTCACTGCTCACCCGCACGACTGGCTGCACGCCGCCGCGCTGGCCGTGCGCGACCGGCTGGTCGCGCGCTGGATGAAGACCACGCGCCTGCAATACGAACAGGACGTGAAGCGCGTTTACTACCTGTCGATGGAATTCCTGATCGGGCGCACCTTCACGAACGCGTTGCTCGCGCTCGGCATCTACGATCAGATGAAGGAAGCGCTCGCGAGCCTGGGCGTCGACATGGAAGCGCTGACCGATCTCGAGCCGGATGCCGCGCTCGGCAACGGCGGCCTCGGGCGGCTGGCCGCCTGCTTCCTCGATTCGATGGCGACGCTCGGCATTCCGGGCTTCGGCTATGGCATCCGTTACGAATACGGCATGTTCCGTCAGGAGATCGTCAACGGCGAGCAGGTCGAAGCGCCGGACTACTGGCTGCGCGCGGGCAATCCGTGGGAGTTTCCGCGGCCCGAGATCAAGTACATGGTGCACTTCGGCGGCCGCACGGTGCAGCGCAACGAGCACGTCGAGTGGATCGACACCGAGCATGTGAACGCCATGGCCTACGATACGGTCATTCCCGGCTACGCGACTGGCGCGACGAACACGCTGCGCCTATGGTCGGCGCGTGCGACCGAAGAACTCGACCTCGGCGCGTTCAACCGCGGCGACTATCGAAACGCGGTCGACACGAAGAATATGTCGGAGAACGTGTCGCGCCTGCTGTACCCCGACGATTCGACGCCGGCAGGCCGCGAGTTGCGGCTTCGCCAGGAGTACTTCTTCGTTTCGGCGACGATGCAGGATCTGATCCGCCGCTATCAGCGCACGCACAGCACGTTCGGCCGTTTCGCCGAAAAAGTGGCGGTGCATCTGAACGATACACACCCGGTGCTGGCGATTCCGGAGCTGATGCGTTTGCTGGTGGACGTGCATCACGTGCCGTGGGACAAGGCGTGGAAGCAGATCACGCAGATGTTCTCGTACACGAACCACACCTTGATGCCCGAAGCGCTCGAAACGTGGGACGTCGAGACGCTCGCGCGTCTGCTGCCGCGCCATCTGGAGATCATCTTCGAGATCAACGCGGAGTTTCTCAAGCATGTCAGCGAGCGTTCGGGGCATGATGCCGAGATGATCCGCCGCATTTCGCTGGTCGACGAATATGGCCAGCGGCGCGTGCGGATGGCGTACCTGGCGATCGTCGCGAGTCACAAGGTGAACGGCGTGTCGAAGCTGCATTCGCAACTGATGACGCGCGATATTTTCGCCGACTTCGCGCGCATCTTTCCGGAGCGCTTCACCAATGTGACCAACGGCATCACGCCGCGGCGCTGGCTCGCGCAGGCGAGTCCCTCGTTGTCGTCGCTGATCGATCAGCAGATCGGCAAGCATTGGCGCAGCAATCTGTTCGAGTTGGCGCAGCTGCGCGATTTGCGCAACGACTCGGCGTTCATCGACGCCTTCCGTGAAGCGAAGCGGCAAACCAAATTGCGGCTCGTACAACGGCTCGCGCATCACACGAAACTTCAGTTCGATCCCGACGCGCTATTCGACCTCCAGGTCAAGCGCATCCACGAATACAAGCGGCAGTTGCTGAACGTGCTGCACGTGATCGTGCGCTACAACCAGATTCGCGCGAACCCCGCGCGGGACTGGGTGCCGCGCGTAGTGATGTTCGCCGGCAAGGCCGCCTCTGCGTATCGGATGGCGAAGACGATCATCAGGCTGATCGGCGACGTCAGCGCAAAGGTTAACCACGATCCGCTGATCGGCGACCGGCTGAAGGTGGTGTTCGTGCCGAACTACGGCGTGAGCGTGGCCGAGCTGATCATTCCGGCAGCCGATCTGTCCGAACAGATTTCGATGGCCGGCACCGAGGCGTCAGGCACCGGCAACATGAAGCTCGCGCTGAACGGTGCGTTGACGATCGGCACGATGGACGGTGCGAACATCGAGATCTGCGACGCGGTGGGACGCGAGAACATCTTTATCTTCGGCCACACCGCCGACGAAGTGGACGATTTGCGCGCCACCGGCTACCGGCCGCGGCAACTCTATGAGGAGAATCCGGACTTGCGCATGGCGCTCGACCAGATTCGCACGGGCTTCTTCTCGCCGGACGATCCGCTGCGGTTCTCCGACATCTTCCACACGTTAGTCGATTGGGGCGACCACTACATGGTGCTCGCCGATTTCGCGGCATTTGCGAAGGCGCAGGACGACGTGGATGCGCGTTTCGTCGACCCGCGCGCGTGGGCCGGGAGTGCGATCGAAAATGTTGCGGGCATGGGGCAGTTTTCGTCGGATCGCACGATCGGCGAATATGCGCGCGACATCTGGCATGTGAAGTCGCTCGATATGGAGTGACGGGGTGCGGTTGTTTGCTTCAAAGAAAAAGGCCGGTTCGAGAGAACCGGCCTTTTTTCTAGCGCTCGACGATTATCACGGCGCGAACCTTTCGCTCACCTTCGCTGCATACAGACCCAGCTGCCCGCGCGGGAAGTCGAACAGCACGTCGATGTTCTGCATCCCCATCAAGCCGACCACGATGCGGTTTGAATGCGGTTTCGCCTTCACGATTGCGACCTGCGCGCTCTCATAACGGTGCACCCACGGCCCCGTGCCAATTGCTACTTCGTAGTTGCCCCGATTGAGCACCTTGCCTTCTTCGTCGTCGCCGGTCCAGTTCGGCGCTTTGTCTGTTTCGATGCGGATCATGCCGGTGCTGCCGGTTGCGAACACCAGCGGCGCGCAAAAAGTCATCTTGTTGCCCACGTTCACACAGCCTCTCGGCCATTGCGCGGTGCCGTCTTTCGACACGGTCATCGGCACCATCGTGTAGTCCTTCGTAATCGTGCTCGATGGGCTCAGCACCATGTACGATTTCGCGAAGTTCGAATGCACCAGATAACGTTGACCGATGTTGCCGGGCAGGGCGCGCAGCGGTTGCGTGTAGCTGCCGTCATTCGGCTGCGCGGCGCCGGCGCCGGCGCCGACGCCGAAAATGCCGGAAAAGGCCCAGCCGAACTCGCCGGTGTAGCCGTCCATCGCGACGCAGCGCCTTGCGGTGGGCTGGCAGCGCACGGTTTCGACTGCTTGAGCGGTGACCTGCACCGGTGTCGTGCCGGCGATGCTGAGCGGCAACTTCAGCGCCGCGCCCAAAACTTCCGCGCCGTTCGCCAACGGCAGCGACGACACGCCGCCGGCGCTCGCGTAGTTCGAGCCGGGCAGCACCGACTTCAATACCCGTACGCCTTGCGTGCCCGTGTCGAGCGCAACATACACCGGCTTGCCGTCGAGCTGAACCGGCAGGCCGAGGCGCGCGTGATCTTCGTCGGCGCGCTCCACATGCAGCGGAATCAGCAGGCCGTCATTGCCGCCGTTGATCAGCGCGGCAGTCGAGGCAGGCGGGGTAGGCGTGGGGAAGGTAGTCGAGCAGCCGGTCAGCGCGACGCTGGCGACGGTCGCGGCCAGCGCCGCCGCGGTGCAATGACGAAAATGATGATGAAAATGCCGAAAGGACCGGTGGGTGGCATCGGGAGACGACAGGAACATAGGATCACGCTTTGCAAAAAAGGCGGTCCCTGGCGAAGGCGAAGCATCGTGAGCTGCGAAATGGACAGCACGGGCGGCAATTTCACTGGTTTGCCGCGGCGCGGGCGGGGAAACCGGGACGCTTGCGGGGGCCTGCGGGAGGGAACACGCGATAACAGGAGCGCCGACTCTACATGGCCACCCGCGGGCAATTGCAAAGATGTGTAAAGGTTTGGCGTGCTGCTAAAGATGCGCCCGTGCAAGCATTGATCTATGTCAATAGTCGCGTGGACGCCGAATCACGGTGGTCTGCGCGCGGCCCAACGTGGCGCGGTCGAGGGCCGTTGTCAGCAGACCGATGACGTCGTCGAGCGTGCGCGAGGTGACTTCGATGCGAAAGGTCATGCACTCGTGTTGTTTGTCGATGGTGACGACATAGAGACGCAAATCGTCCCCGAGCGCGGCATGCAATGCGCGCCGTCCGCTCGCGGACGACGTGCCGGGCACGGTCACGTCGATGATCACGAGCGGAATGATGAGATGCGTGGGACGGGCAACGCGCAGCGCGCGCGGCAGGGAGAGTTCTGATGTGGCAGCGGACGTTAGCATCGTGATTGCGCCGCTGCGGCGAGGCGGCGCGCGTTGTTGATACCTGTCCACTCTAGCGATGCGCGCCTCAACGACGCGCAAAAGCTGCCGCGCCGCGCATTAATTTTGTGTTAACGCGCGGCGCCTGAATGTGCCACTTGAGCGCACCACGCCGAGCGCTTTGCGCACGGCTTAAGCCGCGGGCGCGGCAGCGGCCGCCTTCGCTTCATGCACGGCCACGGCGACCCGCTCGACGAATTCGCGGTCGATGCTCGCCAGTGCCTCACGTTCGCCATCGGCGGTCTGCACCATCAGACGATGGGTGATGTCCTGGGTCGCCCAGGTGAGCCAGCCGACCACCGCCAGCATCGTGCCGCACACAATGCCCGCCGGCGAGTGCCATATCGCGCCGGCAATGGCGCCGGCCAGCCCGATCAGCGAGATCGTGGACGGTAAGACTTTGTTCTTCTGCACGGTGACGACCTGCACGTCCAGAACGTCGCGCAGCGGGAACACCTGGCCGGCGGCTGAGAGCGCGTTACGCGTGACCGATACGCCACGATCATTGAAAGGGGTTTCCATCGAATCGAATGCAAGCGGTGGCAAAGCGCGCAGCGTACCAGACTTTATTTTCCTAAAGTTATGGACTTTTTGATGGGCTGCGAGGCCCGCTGTGCAAGGGGCATCGGTCTGCCTGACTAAAAATAACAGTTAAGGATTTTTTTGACTAAAATTTGGCGTCATTGTCGAGCACTTCACTGCGAACGGCCTTCATGGCATACCATCAGCTTACGATTCTAGCGTCCAAATGGAAGCTAGGCTCGGCGGAATTACGTGATCTTAATGCGCGGCGGTTTGCAGCTCCTGGGTAATGCAGTTGCCGTCGGCATTGCCGCGAGGGGCAGCGGCTAGTAGGCGGCTTTTCTTGAGGTTTGTTCGACGCCTGCCCATGTCCGTGGGTTCGGGGCGCGCGACGGCGCGTGCGGGCAGGCGGGATGGTGGATGGGCGCTGATGCTGTGCCGAAGCGGTGCAGTCGCGCAGTTGTGATGGCGAAGCGGACGTGCGAGGGACTACGCAAAGCTGTAGGCGCAAACGTCCTGCCGCAGAGCCGACGGTCGGGTTGCTTGTCCTGGGACAGTTGTTCTCATGTCTCGCCTAGGCGCGTGGGTGATGCGCGAATCGGCGCGGTGCGCGCAAGGATATCGATGACGATCATCGGCGCGCCGCAGTGCCGGCAGATGAAGGCGGGGCGCGTTTCGATGACGGTTTCGGGGGGAGGTGTTGACCCCGGTCGGGACGTGTAGCAGTTCACGCACCTTCGCGAGACTGGCCCCGGCTCACCGGGTTGGCGAGCAGTCCGAAGTGACGGATACGATGGACGCCGCCGGGCAGAACATGGAGGAGGAAGCGGCCATCTGGAACGAGGCATGACGAACAGCCGAATTGGGTCGTCTTATGCCTCTGCATAGACTCGTTCACTCGAGACCACCTGCGATCAAATCTTGGGTCGGAGTGCGGCTAAAGGCGATCATTTCCAGCTCTCCTGCCAACGTCCGAGTAGTGCCGTCGAAAAGTCATCGCACTTCGGTCCGCGCCTCTTCGGCGCGCATTTGGAATGCGGACCTTACCCGCACCGAATATGAGCCAGCTGATGTTCGGACCGATCGAGAAATAGCGGCTCGGCGCGGTGAGAAACGTCGACGCGTTCAGGCTCTCCAGGCCCGCAGCGCCAGTCAGCGAGAAGTGCGGATAGAGATCGGCCTGAGCGACGCCGATACGGGCGTTCGCGGCGGCAATCCGGTGTTCGGCCACCCGGATATCCGGCCGGCGGCGCAGGAGGTCGGACGGAAGGCCGACAGGCACCTCCGCCACTGCCAACGGAATTGCTTGCGGCGCATCCAGCTGGGCCAGCAGTTGTTCCGGTGGTTGCCCGATCAGCGCGCCAATGCGATAGATGGACGCGCCATGCGTGCGATCGTATTGCGCGCCGACGTCGACGGTAGGATATTGCTCTGCTCCGGCGATGCCACGCAAGGCTCGCGCTTCGCGTATGCGCGCCTGGGCAACGGCCAGGTCGGGCGCGGATTGCAGCGCGTCCGCCATCAGCGAATCGAGCGTTGCGTCACCAAAGCTTTTCCACCACGCGTCGTCCGAGGTTTGCGATGCTTTTGCCGCGCTGGTTTGTTCGGTAAAGCTCGCCGGCATCGCTGGCTTTGGCGGCACAAAGTCGGGTCCCACGGTGCAGGCCGCGAGGAGTCCTGCCGATGCAGCGACGCTAGCGGTAAGACTGACGACAGAAGTGAAACGGCGTCGCAAGCCATGATGGAGGCTCGCCGGCTGCGCTGCCGCTAGTTGCCGAAGCCGAGCCATGCCGGGCGCTCCCTGACGAAGAGTGATTCGTTCAGCCTTCAGGAATCGATGGAGAAGTGTCATGTCGATGCGGGAGACACTCGACGCCTTGAGGGCCGACTTCAAGGCGGGCAAGCATCCCCCTACAACGCAGCGCCGGCAATCCATCCGGTCATGTTGCGCGCGACCGCCGAACCGATCGCGAGCGGTCAGGCGGGCGGCACATAATCCGTCCAGGCGAGCGCATCGACATCGCCGCTTTGCGAAGAAGCATGTGGAGGGCTTCTGGTTGTGCTGCGCGGATGATCTGAGCCGGGCCATCGGGCATAACGTCGCTCATGAAACGCTTGATCGCGGACGGCCGCTATGCAGCTTCTGCTGCGTCCCCGATCGACCGAAACATGGCTCGTACGCTCGACTCCAGGATGAATGTCGACGGTCGTATGCTCGCGGATAGCGCGGTCCGTTTGCGTCAGCAAAACGGACCCGCGAGCTCCGGTCGGGCACGCGGGCTGACGAGCCATGCACGAGGCGAAGGAAGTCTATTGGGGCTGGCCTGCAACGCGACGTTCCGTGCGCCTTGCGTCAGGCGAGAGACGCGGCTGGCGCGCCGTGGAGCCCACACTTGACTCCCTGACGACTAGCTGGGGAATGGCGAAGTACTGCACGGGCGGCTCTTTCCCGTCCGCCGCGGGATCAAGTCGGGCCAAAAGCGTCTCACTCGCAATGGTGCCCAGTTTGTCCGCGCCGGCAGAAAGAGTGGTGAGCGGCGGATTGGTGTGTTCCGCCGCCACCACGTTGTCGCAGCCTACGACCGCGAGCGCCTTGCCCGCACGTTTGCCCATTCTGTCGAGCTCGTGCAGTACGCCAAACGCAACCTGATCGTTGTAGCAAACCACCGCCGTCGGACGAGGCCGCATATCGAAGATAGAGCGGACTGCCTTGCGGCCGCCCTCCGGAGTCAGTTCAACGTCGATGATCCATTCGTCGGAGACAGGCAGCGCATGATTTGCCATCGCCGTGAGGTAGCCCTGTCTACGCTGGTTCGCAACGGCATACCCCGTTCGGTTTCCCGCGAATGCGATACGTGTATGTCCCTGCGTGATCAGATGTTCCGTCGCGAGAGCGAATCCGAAGCTGTTGTCGACACCGACTGTGTCGACATCCGGGCCCATCGGCCGCATAACCAGGACAAGCGGAATGTCCCAGGACTTGATTTCGGCTGGCAGCTCCTCAGGGGTTCCGAGCGCGGGAGACATGATCAGGCCAGCCACATTCTGCTCGCGCATCGATTGCAGAACCCGTGTTTGAGTCGCGAGGCTTTCCGCAGTGTGTGCCATCAGGGTGGTGTATCCGGACTGCGCGAGTACCCGTTCGATAGCGACAAGCAGTTCGACAAAGAACGGGTTAGTAAGGTCGTTAATTACCATACCCACGGTGGTACTGCGGCCGCCACGCAGATTTGCTGCGCCGCGGTTGTACACATAGCCGAGCAGTTGCGCCGCCGCACGAACCTTGTCGGCGGTCTCCGCCTTGATTTTAGGGCTCTGCTGAAGGACCAGCGAGACCGTCGACTTGGACACTCCGGCAACTGCGGCGATATCCTGGATGGTCGGACCTGTTTTCATGTTGCTCTGCGAAATTGGAACGTTCCAAAAAATATTTGACACCAGGAGATCAGTCTACTACAGTTTATTGGAACGATCCAACGCGCACGAATTGGAACGTTCCAATGGAGAGAGACGATGGCTACCAATATTCGCTGGGCGCTGATTGGCGCCAGCACCATAGCAGACGAGTGGATGGTCAACGCGATCCGGTCGCAGCCGGACGGCAAGATCCAAGCGGTGGTCAGCGGCAGCGCCGGGCGCGCCCGCGAGTTCGCTGACAAGCACCGAATTTCGAGGGCCAGCACACGCCTCGACGAGATCCTTGCAGATCGCGATATCGACGCCGTCTACATCAGCAGCACAAACGAAAAACACCTGCCTCAGGTATTGGCGGCTGCCGCAGCCGGCAAACACGTGCTCTGCGAAAAGCCGCTCGCGCTCTCAGAGGCTGACGCCCGCCAGATGATCGAGGCGTGCGCTGTACACAAGGTTGTCCTCGGCACGAACCATCACCTGCGGTGTGCGGCGACCCACCGCCGTATGCGCGACCTCATCCGTTCAGGTGCAGTCGGGACGCCGCTTTATGTGCGCGTCTTTCACGCGGTCTCGTTACCTCCCCATCTCCGCGGCTGGCGAATCGAGCGCCCGGATGCGGGCGGCGGCGTCGTCCTCGACATTTCCGTGCACGACGCGGACACCCTTCGCTTCCTTCTGGACGCAGAACCCCTCGAGGCGAGCGCGATGACCTCTTCCGGAAGCATGGGGGCAGCGGGGCTTGCAGATGGTGTCATGGGAATCATCCGCTTCAGTAACGGTGTGCTTGCGCAGATTCATGACGCGTTCAACGTGCCCTACGCGCCGACCGGCCTCGAGATCCACGGGACCGAAGGCTCGCTTTTCGCACGTGACGTGATGACCCAGCGCGCCGTCGGAGAAATCGAGCTGCGTTCGGCAAAAGGTTTCGAAATCGTCGAGGTCGTCCCCAAGGACATCTATGTCACGGCGGTCGCCCAGTTCCATCGCGCTGTTCTCCTCGGTGAGGATCCTGCAGCGACCGGTCGGGACGGCTACCGCTCACTCGCCACCGCGCTGGCGCTTCAAGAGTCAGCTTCAAACGGTGCTCACGTCGCCGTGTCGTCCCAATTCGCGCGCTGAGTCAGTTTGAGGAGATGTATTGTGGGTTCTAGCAAAGTTATTTCGATGGCGACCGCCGCAAGCCTGATCAACGACGGTGATGTCGTGACCGTCAGTTCGTCGAGCGGTCTGGGTTGTCCCGACGCCATGCTGGCGGCGATTGGGGCGCGCTTTGAGACCGAAGGCCATCCTCGCCAGCTTACGCTGCTGCATCCGATCGCGGCCGGCGATATGTATGGCGTCAAGGGCGTTGATCATCTGGCGAAACATGGTCTGATCAAGTCGATCATCGCGGGCTCATTTCCGAGCGGCCCGTCGAGTCTTCCGATGCCCGACATCTGGCGGATGGTGGTCGACAACGAAATCCGTGCCTACAACGTGCCAAGCGGCGTCATGTTCGACATGCATCGGGATGCGGCTGCGAAGCGTCCGGGTGTCCTCACCAAGGTGGGGCTCGACACCTTTGTCGACCCGGACCGGCAGGGCGGCGCAATGAACCGTCTCTCGGAATCCGAGCCGGTCGTGGAAAAGGTCACGTTCGCAGGTGAGGAATGGCTCTTCTTTCCGAACATCGTGCCGCGCGTTGCCATCGTGCGCGCCACGACTGCCGACGAAAAGGGCAACCTGTCGTACGAACACGAAGGCGCGCTTCTGGGCGGCCGGGATCAGGCGCTCGCCGCGCGCAATAACGGCGGCATCGTCATCGCACAGGTCAAGCGCGTCGTGAAGGCAGGGTCGCTCGGCACGCAGCAGGTGCATATTCCATGCAATCTCGTTGACTACGTTGTCGTGGATCGCGAGCAGAAACAGACGACGCAGATTGAATACGACCCGGAGATCAGCGGCGAAATCAAGGTCCCGGATAGCGAATTTGAGTTTGCCGAGTGGAACGCGGAAAAGGTGATTGCCCGTCGCGCGGCGATGGAACTCGCGGATGGAGACGCGGTGAATCTCGGCTTTGGCATCTCGGCCAACGTGCCGCGCATTCTCCTTGAAGAAGGACTCAACGGCAGAGTGACCTGGGTCATCGAGCAGGGCGCGGTGGGCGGGATGCCGTTGCTTGGCTTCGCGTTCGGTTGTTCGGCAAACGCCGACGCGATCATGCCGTCGCCGTCGCAGTTCATCTACTTCCAGGGAGGCGGCTTCGATGTTTCGTTGCTGTCGTTCCTGCAGATCGATCGCTTTGGCCATGTGAATGTGTCAAAGCTGCCAAGCAAGCCGTATCTGACCGCGGGATGCGGCGGTTTCATCGACATCACAACCCACGCGAAAAAGCTGGTGTTCTCCGGCTTCTTTACGGCCGGCGCCAGGTTGCAGGTCGGTGACGGGCGATTGACGATTCTCCAGGAAGGCAAATCGAAGAAGTTCATCGGCGACGTCGACCACGTCACTTTCAGCGGCCGCATGGCGCAGCAGCGTGGTCAGCAGGTGCTGTATGTGACTGAACGCTGTGTCCTGCGGCTCACGAGTAATGGTCTTGAGGTGATTGAGGTCGCACCGGGCATCGACCTGACGAAGGACGTACTTGAGCAGGCCGACTTCCCGCTGCTCGTTTCACCGGATCTAAAAATCATGGATGCCGCGATTTTCAGCGAATCGCCGTTCGGACTGCAACTCAAGGAAGAGGCTCATCGTGGCTGATATCGATGGAATCCAGGTTGAGCGCCGAGGCGCGATCGCAGTTGTCACGCTGAACCGCCCGGAAAAACTCAATGCCTTGACGCCGGCCATGCTCGAGCGCATGGAGGCGGTCGCTGCGGAGCTTGACGCGGGGACCGATGTGCGCGCTGTGATCCTGACGGGTGCGGGACCGAAGGCCTTCTGCGTGGGCGCAGACATCAATGAATGGTCCGCGCTTGCGCCACTTGATATGTGGCGTCAGTGGGTGCCGCGTGGACACAGGATCTTTGACCGTTTGGCCGCGCTGCGTGCACCGGTCATCGCAGCAATCAATGGACACGCACTCGGCGGTGGCCTGGAGCTAGCCGCGGTCGCGGACATCCGGATCGCTGACCCTGCCGCGACCTTCGCGCTCCCGGAAGCGGGGATTGCGACGTGCCCGGGCTGGTCCGGCACCCAACGGCTCGTCTCGATCATCGGGGCAAGCAAGGTGAAGTTGCTGGCGCTCACCGGCAGGCGAATTGACGCAATGCGCGCGCGTGAAATCGGTCTTGTCGAAGAAATTGCGGAACCGGGTGGCGCGTTGAAGGCGGCAATCGAAATGGCTGAGCAGGTTGCCCGTCTCGCGCCTGTGTCGGTTCAGCTTACGAAGCAACTGGTGAACGCCGCCAACGGAGAAGGCGCTGCCGTCACCCTTGAGGCGATGGCGGGGGCACTGGCCGCGACCACCGCGGATGCGCGTGAGGGAATGCTGAGCTTTCGCGAGAAGCGCACTGCAAATTTTGAGGGTAACTGAGATGACGACTGCAAATACGAATCCGGAACCGGCGCCCCTGCTTGTGGCGTCGCAGAAGCCTGACTTTGACGTGTACCACGGCCGACTGTACATCGATGGGCAGTGGCGCGATGCGGCTGATGGCGAACGCAGCGAGCGGCGCAGTCCGGCGCACGGCGACGTTGTGAGTACCTATGCCGTTGCGACGCCTGAAGACGTCCAGGCGGCGATCGACGCAGCTCATCACGCATTTCACAAAGGCCCATGGCCAAAAATGACGGGAGCGGAGCGTGCCCGCGTCCTGCTGGCGATCGCGGATGGCATCCAGGCCCAGGTTGAGCGTCTTGCGCTGATCGAGTCGCTGGAGAACGGCAAGCCGCTCACCCAGGCGCGAGCCGAAGTCGCCGGTTGCGTCGATCTGTGGCAGTACGCAGCAAGCCTCGCCCGTACCACAAGCGGCGATGCCTACAACACCCTCGGTGAGGACATGCTAGGTCTGGTGTTGCGCCAGCCGATCGGGGTGGTCGGCATCATCACGCCGTGGAACTTTCCGCTGTGGATCCTGTGCCAGAAGCTGCCGTTCGCGCTGGCGGCGGGATGTACATGCGTGATCAAGCCCAGCGAACTGACGTCCGGCACGACCGTCATGCTGATGGAGATCCTCGAAAAGGCGGGCGTGCCAGCCGGCGTCGCGAACGTCGTGACAGGCACGGGGCCGAGCGTCGGCCAGCCGCTTGCTGAAAGTCCCCTTGTCGACATGCTGTCATTCACCGGTTCGACTCGCGTGGGATCAATGCTCGCCGGGGTTGCCTCAAAGAAGCTCAAGAAAGTTGCCCTGGAGCTGGGTGGCAAGAATCCACAGATCGTTTTCCCGGATTGTGACTGGGACGCGATGGTCGATGCGGTCGTGTTCGGCGTGTACTTCAACGCTGGCGAATGCTGCAATAGCGGTAGCCGGGTGCTTGTGCATGAATCCATTGTCGAGCGGTTTGCCGCTGCGGTCGTCGAGCGTGCCCGTGAGGTGCCTGTCGGAGACCCGCTTCATCCTGATGCGAAGGTTGGCGCGATCGTCAGCGAACAGCAGATGAAAGACATCCTTGGGCATATCGAGAACGGCGTCGCGGCGGGTGCGAAGGTGCGTCTCGGTGGCACGCGCTACGCCGGTGCCGACGGCCTTTATCTGCAGCCGACGGTCCTCACTGACGTCACGGCCGACATGAGCGCCGCAAGAGAGGAAATTTTCGGCCCGGTCTTGAGCGTGATCGCTTTCCGCGACCTGGATCATGCAATCGAAATTGCCAACGACACCGCATACGGCTTGTCGGCGGCGGTGTGGAGCAGCGACATCGATACCTGCCTGAAGGTCGCTCGCGGTGTCGACGCAGGGACGATCTGGGTGAACACCTTCCTTGATGGCTATCCGGAACTCCCGTTCGGCGGGTTCAAGGCGAGCGGTGTCGGCCGGGAGCTCGGCAAACAGGCGGTGGAGGACTATACAGAGACGAAGACGATTCAACTGCACATTGGCGGACGCAAGAACCTGTGGCTGCCGGCGAAGAAGTAGCAGTTGAGAAATAAGCCTCAGGCGGAAGGATCGTAGGGAAAAACCTTAAAACCCTCTCCGCAAGAGAGAGCAACCAGACTGGAGTGAGACATGTTGAGGAAGACACTTTTTGCCCTCGTGGCAGCTATCGCCGTAAGTGGCAGCGGCGCGGCATCGGCGGCCGACACCAAAACCGTCGAAGTGATGCACTGGTGGACCTCGGGCGGCGAAGCCAAGGCCCTTGAGGTGCTAAAGGACGGCTTGAAGCAGCGGGGCTATGCATGGAAGGACGCACCGATTGCAGGGGGCGGCGGCGAAGCAGCGCGCACGGTACTGAAAGCGCGGGTTGCATCCGGTCATCCTCCCGACGCCATCCAGATGCTCGGCTTTACGATTCCCGAGTACGCATCGGAGGGTTATCTGGCCAACCTCGATCCTGTCGCGACGAAAGAGGGATGGGACAAGCTCGTACCAGGTCCGATCCAGCGCTTCTCGAAGGTCGACGGCCATTGGGTAGCGGTGCCCGTCAATATCCACCGGACCAACTGGATCTGGGCGAACAAGAAGATCTTCGATCAACTGCATCTCACGCCGCCGCAGACGTTCGACCAGCTGGTGGCCGATGCCGCCGTGATCCGCAAGGCTGGCTATATCCCGCTTGCCCATGGTGGGCAGCCGTGGCAGGAAGCAACGATTTTCGACAGCGCGGTCATGTCTGCCGGCGGCCCGAAATTCTATACGCAAGCCCTCGTCAATCTCGATACGAATGCGCTTGGCTCGAAGACGATGGAAAAGGCATTTGACCAGATGCGCACGCTGCGTGGCATGGTCGATCCGAACTTCCCGGGCCGTGACTGGAACCTCGCGACGTCGATGGTCATCAACGGCAAGGCTGTCATGCAGATCATGGGCGACTGGGCGAAGGGCGAGTTCGTGAGCGCGGGCAAGAAGGCCAATGTCGACTACCTGTGCTTCCAGTACCCCGGCACCCAGGGCGACTTCATCTTCAACACGGACCAGTTCGCGACGTTCAAGAAGGGCGATGCCAGCCTGCCGGGCGAACACGCGTTCGCCTCAACGGTGATGGACAAGTCGGTCCAGGCCAAATTCAACCAGATCAAGGGATCGATACCGGCGCGTCTCGATGTGCCGTCCGACGGCTTCGACGAGTGTGGCCAGAAATCGATGGCTGACCTTCGTACAGCGCTGAAGAACGGCACGATGGTGGGCAGCTTCGCGCATGGACACGCGATGCCCGATGGGCCGAAGAACGCCGTCTATGACGTTGTCACCCATTTCTTCAACTCTAACCAGTCATCTGCCGATGCGGTGAAACAGCTGGTCGACGCTGTCAACAACGCGAAGTAGGCACTAGGCCCTCCCAGAGCTCACGCGGCGCTACGGTGCGCCTCTGTGAGCACCGATGCTCCTGAAGTAAAGGTGGTTGCCATGCATATTACACACCGGCCCGCTCACGCCCCGACACAAGGCACTGTGGACGAATCCCATCTTGACGACAAACGCCGTTCGAGTCTACGAAACCGGTTTGAGCTGGCTTTGCCGAAGCTTGTGTTGTCGCCCACGTTGATCACGACGCTGATTTTCGTCTACGGCTTTATCGTCTGGACAACAGTCCTGTCGTTCACGCGGTCACGCGCCTTTGCCAATCTGCACTGGGCCGGTCTGCTGCAGTATGGGCGCGTCTGGGACCATCCGCGCTGGCACGTCGCGGTCACCAACCTGGGTATCTATGCGTCGTTGTACGTTGTCCTCTGCATGGCGATCGGGCTGACCCTCGCCATCCTGCTCGACCAGCGCATCAGGGCGGAAGGCGGCCTGCGTGCGATCTTCCTTTATCCGATGGCGATTTCCTTCATCGTCACGGGGACAGCCTGGAAATGGATACTGAATCCCGGTCTCGGGCTGGCGAAGCTCTTCCACGATTGGGGTTGGAGCAGTTTCAGGTTCGACTGGATCATCGATAGCAAGATGGCGATTTACACCGTCGTCATCGCCGCGGTGTGGCAGGCGTCCGGCTTCGTCATGGCCATGTTCCTCGCAGGCCTGCGGGGTATCGATCAGGATATGGTCAAGGCCGCTTCGATCGACGGGGCAAGACTGCCGGCTATCTATCGACGCATCATCATTCCGCAGCTGCGTCCGGCTTTCGTCTCTGCATTCGTCATCCTCGTACACCTCGCGGTCAAGAGCTATGAGCTGGTGGTGGCATTGACGGGCGCAGGTCCCGGTTATTCGACTGAGTTGCCTTCGACGTTCATGTACTCATTCACCTTCACGCGAAACGAGCTGGGAATGGGGGCGGCGAGTGCGGTCATGATGCTGTGCACGGTCGCCGCGATCATGGTTCCGTACCTGTATTCAGAGCTCCGTCCGCGTAGCGGCAGCGGCTCGCATTAATCCAGTCAGGAGATCGTCATGTTGAAAAAAGGCTGGGACTCACCTCAAATGGTGATGGGTAAGCATAACTACGTATCGAGGATCGTGATATACGGGCTGCTGGCAATCTTTGCCGTGGTCTATCTGGTCCCGCTCGTGGTGATGATGCTTACGTCGTTCAAACCTCTTGCGGAGGTGTACAGCGGAAACATTCTCGCGCTGCCGCGAGCCTGGACGCTGGAGCCGTGGCTCAAGGCTTGGGGGGAAGCCTGTGTCGGCCTCGATTGTTCAGGTGTAAAGGGCTTCTTCTGGAACTCGACGAGGATGGTGGTTTCGGCGGTTGCGATTTCCACCTTCCTTGGTGCACTGAACGGTTATGTGCTGACCAAATGGAGGTTCAAGGGCGACAACATCCTGTTCGGTCTCGTGCTCTTCGGGTGTTTCATCCCGTTCCAGATCGTGCTTATCCCGATGGCGACGTTCCTCGGGAAGATCGGACTGGCACAGTCCATTACCGGCCTGGTTTTCGTGCACGTTGTCTACGGTCTGTGTTTCACGACCCTGTATTTCCGCAACTTTTACAGCGCATTTTCCGATGAACTGGTGAAGGCCGCGATGATCGACGGCGCGCGATTCTTCAGGATCTTCCTGCGAATCCTGTTGCCGTGCTCCGGCGCCATCATCACCGTGACTGTCATCTGGCAGTTCACCAATATCTGGAATGACTTCCTCTTCGGGGCTTCCTTCACGACCGGCGGCACAGCGCCTATTACGGTAGCGCTGAACAACATCGTGAATACGTCGACGGGAGTCCGTGAGTACAACGTTCAGATGGCAGCTGCCGTGATTACCGCGCTGCCCACTCTTCTGGTCTATGTGATCGGCGGCCGCTACTTCGTGCGCGGCATGATGGCCGGTTCTGTCAAGGGGTAAGGAAATGGCTGCTCTGCATATTGCAAATGTCCGCAAGGCCTACGGTGCGACGGAAATCCTGAAGGACATCAACATCGACGTAACCGATGGCGATTTTCTTGTACTCGTGGGACCGTCCGGTTGCGGAAAATCGACGTTGCTATCGCTTATCGCCGGACTTGACACGATCTCCGGTGGGGAAATCCGGATCGACAACGACCGTGTAAACGACCTGCATCCCAGTGAGCGGGATATCGCGATGGTGTTTCAGAGCTACGCGCTATATCCCAACATGACGGTAGGCCAGAATATCAGCTTCGGCCTCGAGATGCGCAAGGTGCCGAAGGCAGATCGTGAGAAGTCAGTCACAGACGCGGCAAAGCTCCTGCAGATCGAGCATCTGATGAAGCGGCGCCCGGGCCAGCTCTCGGGCGGTCAACGCCAGCGCGTCGCGATGGGCCGGGCGCTGGTGCGCGACCCGAAGATCTTCCTGTTCGACGAACCCCTGTCCAATCTGGATGCGAAGCTGCGCGTCGACATGCGCACGGAAATCAAGAAGCTCCATCAACGGCTCGGCGCCACGATTGTGTACGTGACTCACGACCAGATCGAAGCAATGACACTCGCGACACGTATCGCGGTCATGAAAGGCGGGGTGATCCAGCAATTCGGCACGCCAGCGGAGATTTACAGCACGCCGGCCAATACCTTTGTGGCGACGTTCATGGGCTCTCCGTCGATGAACCTCATTCCGGCCGCGCTCTCCGCGCGGAGCGGCGACACACTCGTTTTGACGATGGGGGAAGGCAGTGCGGCGATCAGCTTCGATCTGCCGCCCCAGCCAGCTGCGGTTGCCCAATACGTGGGCAAGAAGGTCATCGCCGGCCTTCGGCCCGAAGCGATCGGCGTGGAAAGCTCGCGGGTCCCCGATGCGGTGCGCGAGGTAGCGGTGAAGGTCCTGGTCATGGAGCCAACCGGACCGGACACGCTGGCTGCTCTCGAGATGGGTGGCGTCGAGGTCGCAGCCCGGCTTGGCGCCGACATGCCACACAGTCCTGGCGAGAACTGCAACCTGCAGGTAGACCTGTCGAAGCTGGTCCTGTTCGATGCGCAAACGGAAGAAAGGATCGCGTGATGCACGCCGATATCGTCATCATCGGTTCGGGCGTCGGTGGGAGCGCCATAGCGCTCCAGCTCGCCGGAACCGGCGCCCGTGTCCTGGTGATCGAGCGGGGAGACAATCTGCCCCGCGAATTGCAGAACTGGGACGCGGAAGCTGTGTTCGGTCAGCTCCGTTATCGCACGCGCGACACGTGGCTCAATGGCGACGGCAAGCGCTATCGCCCTGGCCAGTACTACTTCGTCGGCGGGCATACGAAGTTTTTCGGCACCGCGATGTTCCGGCTGCGTGAAAAAGACTTCGCTGAACTGGCACATGAGGAAGGTGTGTCGCCCGCGTGGCCGATCACATACCAGGACCTGGAGCAATTCTACGACTTCGCCGAGGAACTCTTCGGCGTGAGAGGGGCCGCTGGTCAGGATCCCACTGAGCCTCCGAGATCCGGTAACTATGGTCACAGGCCGGTACCTGATGAGCCGGTGATTGCACGGCTTCGGGAGAAACTTCGGGACCAGGGTCTGCATCCGTTCTTTATGCCGGCTTCGGTCGACTTCGGCGACGGCGGCAAGTGCGTGCGATGTGGCACGTGCGATGCGTTCCCTTGCCGCGTGGACGCAAAAGGCGACGCGGAAATGTGTCTGCTACGCCCCGCGCTGAATAAAGGCGGCGTGTCCCTGCTGACAGGCGCAAGAGCGACGCGACTGGTGACCGACCCGACGGGACGAAGGATTTCCAGCGTCGAGGTTGAAACACGGGATGGCCCGCTGACCGTGACTGGCGACACATTTGTCCTGGCGGCAGGGGCGATCAACAGCGCCGTACTGTTGCTTGCCTCGGCGAACGATAAATTTCCGAACGGGCTTGCGAACACGTCTGGAGCGGTCGGCCGGTACTACATGAACCATAACTGCACCGCGATTCTGGCCATTGATCCGAGAACGGTCAACGACACCCGTTTTCCGAAAACGCTGTCGGTCAACGACTTCTACTTCGGGGGCGTGCACGACCGGTGGCCGCTAGGCAACCTGCAAATGCTGGGAAAAATCCGCGAACCCATGCTTCGTGGCGCGCTTCCCTATGTGCCGCGGAGGGTTCTGGATTACATCAGTCGTCACAGTGTCGATCTTTACGCGATGTCGGAAGACTTGCCGAGCGCGGATAGTCGCGTCGAACTGACGTCGTCCGGCGACATCCGGCTTACGTGGCGACGCACCAATCTCAAACCGCATGAACGCTTCGTGCAAAAAACGAAGCGTCTGCTCAAGGATGCGGGTTATCCGCTGGTCGTCAGCAGACGGTTTGGCGACGACACGCCTTCCCATCAGTGTGGGACGATCCGGTTTGGCAATGACCCTGGGGCCGCGCCGCTCGATCCGTTCTGCAAGGCGTATGACCACCAGAACCTGTACGTCGTCGATGCGAGCTTTTTCCCTTCGTCTGCTGCCGTCAATCCCGCACTGACCGTTGCGGCACAGGCTCTACGGGTCGGCGAACACCTTCGTTCTGCGCTGAGCGGCAGCGCGACAGCCAGTGGGCCCCACGCTTTTGACGGAGGCCGGCATGCCTGACGATGCAAAGCAATCTCTCACAGCGCTCGTTACCGGTGGGCGCAGGGGAATAGGGCGCGCGATCGCTGTTGAACTCGCCTCGCGCGGCTACGACGTGGCCATTACCGACGTGATCGACGACGAAGATACGGCTCTGACGCTCCGCGCGATTGAGGACGAGGGACGGCGGTCTCTGTTTGTCCAGTCGAACCTGCAGGAGGTCGAATCCCACGCGCGGGTGCTCGAACGTGTGCTGGCGTGGTCCGGCAATCTGGATTGCCTGGTGAACAACGCGGGAATCGGCTCGCCTGCGCGCGGGGATCTGCTGGATGTCGCCCCGGAGGCTTTCGACACCGTGCTTGGAGTGAATCTGCGCGGCACCTTTTTCATGACCCAGGCGGTTGCGCGGCATATGTTGAGCGGCGAACCAGATCGCCCGCGCTCGATTATCACGGTCTCTTCGGTATCAGCCATGATGGCGTCGCCTGAGAGGGCTGAGTATTGCCTCTCGAAGTCAGCGTTGCCGATGATGACGAAGCTGTTCGCACTACGCCTCGCCAAAGCAGGTATCCCGGTTTTTGAAGTGAGGCCCGGAATTATCAGAACGCCGATGACCGAAGCGGTTGCGCAGAAGTATGAGGCGCGTTTCAAGGATGGGCTCGTTCCAATGAACCGCTGGGGGGAGGCTGAGGATGTCGCGAAGGCAGTCGGCCAGCTTGCGGGCGGGGCGTTGCAGTTTGCCACGGGCAGCGTGCTGCACGTTGACGGTGGCCTCTCGATTTCTGCCTTTTGAAGGTGAGCAGCATGAAAACCGATAGCTACGACTACATCATTACGGGCGGCGGATCGGCCGGTTGTGTACTGGCGAACCGCCTGAGCACCGATCCTGCCGTGACGGTTCTGCTGCTTGAGGCAGGCAGCCGGGACCGGAACCCTCTTTTCCACATGCCGGCTGGTTTCGCGAAGATGACCAAAGGCATCGGTTCGTGGGGCTGGTACACCGTGCCGCAAAAGCATCTGAAGGACCGTGTCCTGCGCTTCACGCAAGCGAAGGTAATCGGTGGCGGCTCGTCGATCAACGCCCAGATCTATACGCGTGGTGTGCCAGCGGACTATGATGAGTGGGAAAGCCTCGGCAGCGCAGCGGGTTGGAGCTACCGCGACGTACTGCCTTATTTCAGACGGTCGGAGAACAATCAGCGGTTTGCGAATGAGTACCACGCCTACGGTGGCCCGCTCGGGGTGTCAAACCCGATCAGTCCTCTGCCGATTTGCGAAGCGTTCTTCCAGGCCGGTCAGGAGATGGGCATGCCATTCAACCCCGACTTCAACGGCGCTCACCAGGAGGGGCTCGGGTACTATCAGCTGACGCAGCTCGATGCCCGGCGTGCATCGGCATCCGTCGGCTTCCTTGATCCGATCCTCGGGCGACCTAACCTCACGGTCAGGCTACAGTCCCAGGCACTGCGCGTGATCGTCGAAGGGGGACGCGCCGTCGGGGTAGAACTGGTGAGCGGAACCGATCGCACGCCGGTTGTTGCGCGAGCCAAACGCGAAGTGATCGTGTCATCCGGGGCCGTTGGGTCCCCCAAGCTGCTGATGCAATCGGGCATCGGACCGGCTGATCACCTGAAGGCAGCCGGTGTTCGCGTCGTACATGACATGCCGGGCGTCGGCTCCAATCTGCAGGACCATCTCGACCTGTTCGTCATCGCCGAGTGTACGGGCGATCACACGTACGACAGGTACAACAAACTGCACTATGCTGCGTGGGCGGGCCTGCAGTACCTGCTCCTGAAGAAGGGCCCGGTCGCTTCGAGCCTGTTCGAGACAGGCGGCTTCTGGTATGCGGACGGGATCGCTTCGACACACGCCCGGTCGCCTGACATCCAGTTCCATCTGGGCCTCGGCTCAGGGATTGAAGCAGGCATGGCGAAGCTTCGCCATGGAGGCGTCACCCTGAATACCGCGTACCTTCGTCCCAAATCGCGCGGAAGCGTACGTCTTGCCAGTGCCGACCCGGCGGCAGCGCCCCTGATCGATCCGAACTACTGGTCTGAGCCGGAAGACCGCGATGCCGCGATCAAGGGCTTGCGCCTGGCGCGTGAGTTGATGAAACAGCCGGCGCTCAAGCGCTTTGTGCAGACGGAAATCCTGCCGGGCGCGAAGGTCAACACAGACGATGAGCTGTTTGACTACGCATGTGCCAATGCGAAGACCGATCACCATCCGGTTGGTACGTGCCGGATGGGACGGCCGGACGACGAACATAGCGTCGTGACGCCGGACCTGCGCGTGATCGGCATCGACGGACTTCGGGTGGTGGACGCATCTGTGATGCCATTCATTCCGTCGTGTAACACCAATGCGCCGACCATCATGATCGCGGAGAAAGCCGCCGATCATATCCTCGGGCGCATCCAGCAGCCAAACGCCGTGCGTGCCGATCGAGGCGTGAACATGGTTCCGACATCGACCGCCTTCTGAGAGATAGCTATGAAGATCCTTCTGCCAGCCCGTAATGGCGAACTGACTCCCTACGCATTGAACAACGTGGACGAGTATGTCGCGCCGCAGTCGAGACACGAGTTCAACCGCGTGGCATACGCGGCTGCCCATGTCGTGGTCGATCCCGCTCGCGACGATGAACCGTGGTCGGACGCGCCAGCGATCGACTGGGACAGGACGCTCGCGTTTCGCAGCTATCTGTACGGCCTCGGGTTCAAGGTGGCCGAAGCCATGGATACTGCACAAAGAGGGATGGGTGTGGGCTGGAAGACGGCCTCCGAACTCATCCGCCGGAGCATCGCGCACGCGCGAACGATCCCTGGAGCGGACCTTGCCTGTGGTGCAGGCACCGATCATCTGGACGATCGACGCCGGCATAGCCTGTCAGACGTTATTCAGGCGTACAGGGAACAATTCGAAGTCGTGGAGTCGGCGGGCGGCCGGGCCATCATGATGGCGAGTCGCGCACTGTGCGCCGCGGCGCGATCGCCTGATGACTACAGGAATGTGTACGACGCTGTGCTGTCCGAGCGTCGTGACAAGGTCGTTCTTCACTGGCTGGGCGAAGCGTTCGACGCTTCGCTCGCGGGATACTGGGGCAGTAGTGACGTTCGCGCCGCAATGGCAACCGTGCTCGACATCATTCGCCAGCACGCGGGCAAGATCGAGGGCATCAAGATCTCGTTGTTGCATGCCGAATACGAGTGCGAGCTTCGCGCGCAATTGCCCGATGGCGTGCGGATGTATACCGGTGACGACTTCAACTACGGCGACCTGATTGCGGGTGACAGCACGGGCATCTCGCACGCCTTACTGGGCATTTTTGACCCGATTGCACCGGTTGCAGCAAAAGCGCTGGACCAGTTGGCCAGAAGCGATATCGAGGCCTACCACAACACGATGCGCCCCACGGTGGCGCTGTCGCGTGAGCTCTTTTGTTCGCCGACACAGTACTACAAGGCGGGGGTAGTCTTCCTCGCATGGCTCAACGGACACCAGGACCATTTCTCAATGGCTGGCGGCATGGAGTCGGCGCGGTCGATGCTGCATTTCGCCGAGGTATTCCGGAAGGCGGACGCCTGTGGGGTGTTGATCAGGCCCGAACTCGCCGTGCAGCGGATGAAAGCATACATGCAGGTTCGGGCAGGAATCGTCCAGTGACCTGTATTGCAATGGTTGCGGACTGGATCGCGCCGTGAGAGGTAGAGATGCCGAATAGGGTTACTTTGAAAGACGAGACGCTCGAGGAGCAGGCGATGCGAACAATGTTGCCTGCGTTCAACGCGGAAATCGCGCGCAAGCTTGGAGAGATCGTCGTGAATATCGCCTCCCGGCGCGGTCTTCCGATCGCCGTGAGCGTGGTTCGTCCGTGCAATGCGCTCTTCTATTGCGCGCTGGAAGGGAGCTGCGCCGACAACGCTCAATGGATTCGCCGCAAGGAGAACACTGTCTTCCATTTTGGCCGGAGTTCGCTGGAGGTAGGTGTCATGTTCGCACACGAGGGGTGGACGCTGTCCTCACATGGGTTGTCCGGGCAGGACTACACGCTGTTCGGCGGAGGCGTGCCTCTTCGGGTCGCCAATGCGGGTATCGTCGGCGCCATGTCGGTGTCCGGGCTGGATCACGTTAAGGACCATGAACTGGTGATCGAGGCGTTGTGCTGGCACCTCGGGATTCCGCATGTCGATTCCGTAGTGTCGTATCCGCATGCCGTCCGCATGCAGGAGAGCGAGCAGGTGCATGTTGAACATTGAAGAGGCAGGTAGCCGAGGAGACGATCTTATGACGACTGACGCGATAGAGCTGTTGGCTGGCGACTCGCATGTCGCGCAGACAGCCGGAATGGCCGATCTTCGCCGCGTGATTGCTGCGAGCACGGCAGGCAGCGCAATGGAGTGGTGCGACTTCAGTATCTACGGCACGGCGTCTGCGCTGATTTTTGCTGACCTTTTCTTTCCAGGTTTAAGCAAGGCCGCCGGGCTGCTGGCCATTTTTGGCGCATACACTGCGGGCTTCTGCCATCACGCACCTTCCAGCGCACTTCGCAGACGATTACAAAAGCGCCTTGAAGTGCGCGCGATCCGGAAGATAACGATCGCGCAGAGTGACCGCTCGTTGCGCTCGATCGTCGATCACATGCGCATCATCGAAGCACTCGAGAAGCGCGACACCGAGCTGGTCGAGCGGCTCGTGCGCCAGCACTCGCTCGATCTCGCGGCGTTCGTCGAAGCCAACTGCGAATTCCTCGACTGACGACGCGATGTCCTTCGGATGGTGAATCAAAAGGGCAACCGGAGAGAGGGCAACCGGAGCACGCCAACCCGAAGCACCAGAGCGGCGCTGCGCTGAAACGCCCGACGCGTTGCAGCGCTTCTCATTCTCGCCCTGCACTTGTTCACACGCGCTTACCGGGCGCCCCTCATCGCACACGAACCATCGTGTCGCCCAACGTGGCCAGTGAAGCGGCCACGTGAATACCTGCCGGTTTCATTGCGTCGATCTTTGCGGCCGCCGAGCCTGCGCGGCCGCGAGATGATCGCGCCCGCGTGGCTCGCTCGCGTGCATCTGCGCCGGGTTCGAGCGCCAACGCGTCGCTGGGTGTCTGGGAGCGCGTCATCTGAAATACGAAATATTACATTTCACCACCGCTCGGTTGGTACATCCGTCTATGCGGGCCGTCAGAATTCGACGCTCGAAGGCTAGTTTCGGCGTCGTCAAAGCTTTGTGCGTCGCAAATCGAATTCCGTGGGTCGCCGTTGAATTCGGGCGATTCAGTCCATCGCAGCGCAGCAATGACATCACAGCCTCAAAATGCGCTTGTACAAATACTGTGTGTGGAATATTGTATATCACGACACACGTCAAGGAGAGACGTCATGCCAGAACCTGGGAGACCCTTGCCGCAGAGCACCTCATCGACCGCAATGATGGCCGGGTTGAGGAAGGCTTGCACATCCTCCGCGTCCTCCACCTGCAGGTTGCCGCGCACGTCGCCGTAACGACGGCCCGCCGCGTAGCACAAGTTCCATAGAAGGCAAGACAGCGAGACATCTCAACATGACAAACGACGCACAAGCTACCGAAACGACCGACGGATTCCATCTCGTCATCGATGCGCTGAAACTGAACGACATCCACACCATCTTTGGACTGGT